>NZ_SIJA01000071.1:0-34389 GCF_012062385.1 Methanocorpusculum sp. GPch4
GAAAACCCGCGTCGCGGGTTTTCTCCTGATTAAAAACCAATCTGCATAATTATTACAAAGATTTGAGAATCTTTAAAGAAAACCCGCGACGCGGGTTTTCCAGCATTTTTCGTTCCGCCGTCCCGGCCACGCGGAGCCGATGAGGCGTAGCGTAGGGACGCGACCGAAGGTCAAGAGGGCGGAACTGGAAAAATGCGATTCGCGATTATTCGCGATTATTCGCGGTGGATTTCTCAAGTCTCCACATGAATCCCATACACGAAATCGAAGTACAACTTATAAATATGTCAGTATTTCTTGGTCTAGATCACAACACCGCTTAAGTTCTATTATAATCAACTATTTCCATAAGAAATTACCTCCCATTCGATGTTTGTTTTGCCGTTTCGGGAAGTGTTTTGATCCATGAAACCCATTTCCCAAAATGCGGACACTCGGCACACATCGTATCGAGACCTATCTCCCGTGCGACCGTCAGCCCGTCGGTCGGTTTCTGATATCCCGGGTTCACCCGCAGGATCCGTTTGGAAGGCGCGGTCATCTCCCCGCCGTCGATCTCTTCGGGAAGAAAATCCCTGCGAACCAGAGCGAGTTTCTTCACCTGTTTTTTACTCATCCCGCAGACAGAAAAAGCCGACGGATCGGAAAACAGCAGCGTCTCAAACTCATGCAGCTGGATGTTCGCATGAAAATTCTCCCGGTCGATGTCCTCGGAAAACGCCGCTTCCATCTCGGTCACCCGCTCGAGAGGGGACGCCAGATCATAGGATACCGTGAATCCCGGGATCGCCGGAAACTTATAGAAATCATACATCGTCGTGACATATGAACCCGGCCGTCTGCAGAGATTCAGCACATCCCGTTTGATTTTATCGTACGAAGAGCAGCCTCCTCTGCGGACCACTCCTGATTTGCTCTTCGAGGTCATTACGATAACCGGAATGAGATTCACGCCCAGATACGCCAGTTCCTTTGCCATCAGCCGTTTTATGAAAACCTCTTCGGTATACCCTTCGCAGGAGATGAACAGATTGATCATGCCTACTGCGGTCTCCCGCCAAAGATGTTCTTTTCCCAAAGTTCTCCCAGAGAATAATCCTGCGCGATCCAGTTCTGGAGATCTTCGTCATCCTCGAGCCTGCGGAATGTGGAGGCGTCATTTTGCCAGTCGACAACGATGATGTCCTCAGGCTCGAACTCGCTGAGGAGAAGAGCCGACTGGGTGGAGACGATGATCTGTTTGACGATGCCGGCGGATTTGATCAGGGCCGCAAGTAAAGAGAGGGCATAGGGGTGGAGACCAAGTTCCGGCTCTTCAAGAAGAACCGTCTCCGGGATATTGTCGACCGGCTGGAGAAGCAGGGTCGCCAGACAGATGAACCGGAGCGTCCCGTCAGAAAAGTCGGCAGCTTTGAACGGTGTGTTCCCATGGGTCGAACACCATTCGAGCTCGATCATTTCCGGATTCTCGGGCTTGGGCCGGAGGATGAAGTCCTCGAAGAAGGGAGCCGCGAGCTGGATCACTTTTCTGATCCGCTGATAATTGTTCGGGGCGGTCAGTTTCAGAAGGTAGAGGTATGCGGCAAGGTTGCCGGCATCGGGTCTGAGACAAATGTTGTCATTGATTGGGTGGATCTGTTTGACTTTTGCATGATCGCCGGTGTCATGGAAGTGATAGACGATCCACTGATGGACATGCTTCAGGACGTATTTGTCGATGAAGGTTCCGGTTCCTGCGTCGTAGCGTGATTCGAGGTGACCGGAGCCGAGTGAACGGTTCTCATTGAGGAGGTTCCATGAGAACCATTCGTCTTCGAACATGAGCCGGTTGTCTTTGGTGGGTTTGAGATCGAAACCGTATCCGTTGTTCCCGAAGTATATGCCGATGCTGATCTTTTCGGTTTCCCTTCTGCCGAACCAGAGCAGGGAGTCGGGACCGCCGTTATAGGTGACATAGTTCTGGAGGCGTTTGGCGAAGATCTGTTCCATCATGCAGAATACCGAAAGAAAATTTGATTTTCCCGCGCCGTTTGCTCCGATCAGGATGTTGATATCGCGAAGTTTGAGATCGCAGGACCGAATCGAACGAAAGCCGCGGATCGTTATACGGTCGATCTGGGAGCCTGGTTGTTTCTGCCTCATATGTTTAGCTTTTGCGCACATGAGAGATAAGGGTATCTTCAAATGAGGCGGGATCGGTCGCCTTACAGGAAAGTGAGAGAGAGGAGGGAGCTGATACATTTTTGGGGTGTAGGTCTGTTTGTTCACCGGCGAACTTACCCCCTCACGCCCCCCGGTTACTCAAGGGACTACTTTTTTAACTCTTCACTCCAAAATATTAAAGGTTTAGATAACTCGAATGAGCAGGGAGAACACCATGACAAAACTCAATATTACCGACACAACGCTCCGTGACGCTCATCAGTCACTAGCGGCAACACGCATGCGGACCGAAGACATGCTCGGCCTCGCCCGTGAGATGGAAAAAGCCGGCTTCTGGTCAGTAGAAGCCTGGGGCGGGGCAACATTTGACACCTGTATCAGATATTTAAACGACGACCCCTGGGATCGTCTTCGGACACTCCGGGAAATATTTGTGAAAACTCCCATCCAGATGCTTCTGCGCGGACAGAATCTTGTCGGCTATCGTCATTACCCTGACGATGTCGTCGACAAATTCGTCACCGCAGCATCGGAAAACGGGATCAGCGTTTTTCGCGTCTTCGACGCACTGAACGATATCAGAAATATGCAGAGATCCATGGCCGCCGTCATCGATACCGGCGATCACCTCCAGGGCACTATATGTTATACTACCAGCCCTGTCCACAGCATAAAAGGGTTCATCAGCATGGCCGAAGAACTCTATGCCCTTGGCTGCAGCTCGATATGTATCAAAGACATGGCAGGACTCATCATGCCCGAAGCTGCCCGTGAACTCATCACCGGCATCAAAGCAAAACTCGACATCCCTGTCTGTCTCCACACTCACTCAACAAGCGGCATTGCCCCCATGAGTTATCAGGCGGCCATCGAAGCAGGCGTCGACATCCTCGACACCGCCATGTCCCCCTTCGCCGGAGGAACAAGTCAGCCGGCAACCGAAAGCATCGTCGCCTCCCTGATCGGAACATCCCGCGACACGCAGATCCCCCTCTCAACCCTCCGGTCGATCAAACTCGCAGCATGCAATATCAGATGCAAATACGACTGCCTCATCGATCCGATCAGTGTCAGAATCGACAGCGATGTTCTGGTCTATCAGCTTCCCGGCGGTATGATCTCGAACCTCGTCTCCCAGCTCAAAGAACAAAATGCCCTGGACAAAATGGATGACGTCCTTCTTGAGATCCCCAAGGTCAGAGCCGATCTCGGTTATCCCCCGCTGGTAACGCCGACCTCACAGATCGTCGGGACCCAGGCAGTCTTGAATGTATTGATGGGCGGACGTTACAAAACCGTCACCAATGAAGTCCGTGACTACCTCAAAGGTCTCTATGGAAAGAGCCCCAAACCGCTCGATGACGCTCTCGTCACCTCGATCATCGGTGATATCCCCCGGATCACCTGCCGGCCGGCAGATACTCTTGAACCGATCTATGAAAAGATGAAAGCCGACGCGGAGGCACAGGGACTCGTGAAAAAAGAAGAAGACGTCCTCACCTACATCCTCTACCCTGCCATCGCCCCTGCCTTCCTCAAAGGCGAAAAGAAAGCCGAAGCATTCCCCGCCGCTCCGACGACCACGGCAGGCATCGTTCCTGCGGATTATGACATCCCCAGGTCCATGGAAGTCGAGGTCGACGGCGAGATATTTGCCGTCCGGATCCTCTCCGTCGAAGGAGAGGCCGTTGTCAGTTCAGGAAAACCGACCGAGTCACGTCACCGCGGCGAAGTCCCCGGCGGCGTAAAGAGCAGTATCCAGGGCATGGTCCTCGACATCAAGGTCCAGGCAGGCCAGAAAGTAACTGCCGGCGAGACCCTCCTTGTTCTTGAAGCAATGAAAATGGAGAACCCCATCGTCAGCCCCATCGACGGAACGGTCACCGAGATCTTCGTCGAGAACGGCGCAGTCGTCCAGAGCGGCGATGTGTTAGTGGTGGTGCAATGAGCAAAAATGAATACTTTGACAAAGTATTAGTTGCCAACCGCGGCGAGATCGCCATCCGCGTTATGCGTGCATGCCGGGAGATGGGCATCGAAACGGTCGCCGTTTACTCGGAAGCCGATGCGAATGCCTTACACGTGAAGTACGCCGATGAGGCATTTCTCATCGGCGCCGCCCACCCGACGAAAAGCTACCTCAATATGGAGAGGATCCTCGAGGTCGCCGATATGGCCGGAGCCGACGCGATCCATCCGGGATACGGATTTCTTGCAGAAAAAGCAGCATTTTCCGGAGCCGTAACAAAGGCAGGTCTTACCTTCATCGGCCCGACTGAGGCCACCATCAAAATGATGGGATCCAAACTCGACTCGAAACAGGCGATGCATGATGCCGGCGTTCCGGTCCTTCCCTGGACCAAGAGTACAGATCATGACGAGGCAAAAGCATTTGCCGAGTCGATCGGGTACCCGGTCATCGTCAAAGCGTCCGCCGGCGGGGGGGGTATCGGGATGACCATCGTCAACAACGAAGCCGAACTCGACGAAGCAATCGCAAAATCCAGCAGGACAGCAGCTTCAGCCTTCGGCGACTCGACCGTCTTCATCGAAAAGTATCTGGCAAAACCCAGACACATCGAGGTCCAGGTCTTCGCAGACGCCAAAGGCGAGGTGATCCACATGTTCGAGCGCGAGTGTTCGATCCAGAGACGTCACCAGAAACTCATCGAAGAGGCTCCGTGCCCCATCATGACCGACGAACTCCGCGAACGAATGACCCAGTCGGCGATCACGGTTGCGAAAACCTGCAATTATGAAAATGCCGGAACCGTTGAGTTCCTGTATGATTCAGGAAACTATTACTTCATGGAGATGAACACCCGTCTGCAGGTCGAACACACCGTGACCGAGCTGATCACCGGTCTCGATATGGTCAGAATGCAGATCAAAGTCGCAGCAGGCGAACCCCTGCCGTATTCCCAGGACCAGATCACCTGCCGCGGTCACGCGATCGAGTGCCGGGTGAATGCGGAGGATCCGATGAACAACTTCCAGGCGGATGCAGGAAAGATCAGCCGCTACCGGTCCCCGGGAGGCCCGGGCATCAGGATCGACAGCTGCATCCATGCCGGCTACTCGATCCCGCCGCTGTATGACTCGATGATCGCAAAACTCTGTGCGAGAGCAATGACCCGTGAGGAGACCGTCGCGAGAATGCGCCGCGCCCTGACGGAATACGTCATCATCGGCGTGAAGACAACGCTTCCGCTCCATTACGCGGTCATGAACAATCCCGAGTTTATCGCAGGAAATACGCACACACATTTCCTGCAGGATCCGGAAATTACCAAGGCGCTCGCAAGATATATGCGTGAGAGCGAGACCCGGATGAACCAGCTTGGGGATTCTCTCCGTCAGGGAAAGGAAAAGACCATCGCCGTAACGGCGGCAGTGAGCGCGTATATGAGTGCTCTTGCCGCGAAAAACGGCCAGAAAAAAGAATAATTTTTTTTATTTATTTTTGCTTATTTTTCCTTGTTTGCGATACCCCTCCAAAAGCAGGGACCCGATCTGTTTGATCGGGAGACCGGTCACCTGATGGAGATGGAACTCACAGAATGGACAGACCGTCACGATGTAATCGGCCCCGGTCTTTTTGACCATCTCGGCGCGAACCGCTCCGATCGCCGCCGCCTGATCTGGCAGACCCGACTTCACGCCGCCGCCCGCTCCGCAGCATCGGGCAGGCATCTCCACGAATTTTTCTGCGACCGCGTTCAAGAGAACACGGGGTTGTTCTGAGATCCCCTGACCTCTCAGCAAATGGCACGGATCGTGATACGTGTAGGTCCCCTCGACTTTTTCAGGGATCTTGAATTCCAGTTCGCACAGGTATTCGGTAATATCCACCACTCGAAACGGGGTTTCGTAATCGTTTTTCAGCGTCGAACCGCAGCCTGCACAGATTGTCAGAACAGTGTCCACGCCTGCTTTTACGAACGCATCGATGTTTCGTTTCTGCAGCTCCGGGACGAATCCCGAGAGGCCGGTTCTGATCAGCGGTGATCCGCAGCAGACCTGATCTTTTGGAATGATCACCCTTACGCCGTTCAGGCGGAGGAGTTCTATGGTATCCAATGCCGGCTGGATGACTCTTCCGTTGAACATACACCCGACGAAAAAGCCGACCGTTGCCCGGACTTCGCCTTCGGGCTCGATCACGTCAGGCACACGTTCAAGGAACGTCTGGTCCTTTCGTTCGACCGAGCGGCCGGTCTTCTCGATGAGGGAAGCAAGGGCCTTGTGTGCCGGAAGGGAAAGCCCGCGTTTCGCCGCTTCGGCTCTGAGTTTCTCGATGGCTTTTCTCGGCGTCTCGATCTCTTTTGGACAGACCTCGACGCATTTATGACAGGTCGTGCAGGAAAAGAGTCCCTTGTCGATCGCTTCAAGGATCCGGTCCCCTTTGTCCCGCGGGTCGAGATTCAGTCTCTGCTCCTGGCGCATGATCGTCGGGCCTTTGTAATCCGAGGCCGAGATCGCGGGACAGGAGGATATGCAGGAGTAGCATTCGATGCATTCACGTAAGGGTTTTATCTCCTCGATCTCCTTCTGGGTCACCGGTGTGCAGTCACATCCGCTGTTCATCCAGGCGATCTGTGCCATCACCGGGGCAATATCGGTAACGAGGTCCCTGATCCTTGGCAGTTCGAGAGGTTCGATGACGTCACCCTCCTTTGCTTCCTGCATGCAGGCAAGGATCGGTTCACCGTTCACGCGAACGGCACACGAGCCGCACTGCCCGCCCCGACAACAGTGCCGGTAGGCGAGTTCCGGATCGACCGTATCTCTGACGGCATCCAAAACATTGAGCACGCGGGCCGATTCCTTCACACTGACATCATACTCTACAAATTTCGGTGGTTCGCCGGTTGCCGGATCGAAGCGGGAGATGGTTACTTTCATAGTTTTTCCTCCCGGATCTCTATGCCTGATTTATCTTTGACAAAGAAGGTGTGTCCAAACGGCGAGGTCTCGTTCGTCCAGGTCTGTTTCACATCGGTGCGGGTGTGGGCCCCTCTCGACTCTCGTCTAAGGAGCGCTCCTTCGATAACGAGCTGTGCGACAAGCAGCATATTTTCCGTGATCACCGCGTCGGAAAGTTCGCGGGCCGAGTCGATCTTCGGCACGTCTGCCTGGAGTTTTCTGATCTCGCGTTCGGCGACCCTGAGGTCCAGCTCGTTTCGGTAGATCCCGACATTGTTCCACATCAGGGTTTTCATCGACCGCCGGATATCAGCAGACCGTCTGGAACCGGCGTAGTAGGCGCTGAGTCTGTCTTCCGCCGCCCGGATCTGATCCATCTCGACGGATCTCGCCGTACGTTCGGTTTTGCCTGCCGAGATCCCTGCCCTTCTTCCAAACACCTGGGTGTCGGCGAGCGCGTTGCCGCCGAGCCGGTTTCCTCCGTGGATACCGCCGGTCACCTCTCCGGCTGCAAAGAGGCCCGGGATGGTAGTTTTCGCATCAGTGGTGATCTTCAGCCCGCCCATGAAGTGGTGGGCAGTCGGAGCGACCTCCATTGGTTCGGTTCTGATATCAACGCCGAACTTCAGGAACTGATTCAGCATGATCGGCAGACGTGTCTCGATGTGTTCGCGCGAAAGATGACTGACATCGAGCCAGACGCCGCCATGTTCTGTTCCCCGTCCTTCAAGTACTTCTGTGGCTATTGCCCGTGCAACGATGTCCCGTGTGGAGAGATCCATACGTACGGGATCATATTTTGCCATGAACCGTTCGCCGAGCGCGTTTTTCAGGATGCCTCCTTCCCCTCTCACGGCCTCGGTGATCAGCCGTCCGCGGGAATCATACGGAGTCACGGCCCCGGTCGGGTGGAACTGGACCTGTTCCATATCGATGAGCTGGGCGCCGGCCCGATAGCCGAGCGCATATCCGTCCCCGGTCCCCGCGGTCGAGTTGGTCGTCGTATCGTAGACCTGGCCTGCCCCCCCGGTCGCAAGTATGACGGCATCGGCCGTTATAACGCCAAGCTCACCTTCCCGGTCACAGGTGACGGCGCCGTTCACCCGTTCGCCGTCCGTCAGCAGATCGAGGACCGTCACTTCGTTTTCGATCTCGACGGAGGAACCCCGGAGTTTTTCGAGCAGGGTCATGACCAGTTCATGGCCGGTGTGATCGCCGGCATAACAGGTTCGGGCGCATCGCTGCCCGCCGAAAGGCCGCTGAGCTATCGTGTTGTCGTTTGCAAGGTCGAATACCGCTCCCCAGGAAAACAGATCCCTGATCCTGTTCGGCGCTTCCGCGGCGAGCGTCTCTACAAGCGACTCGTCGTTGAGGAATGCCCCGCCTCTCATCGTATCTTCGAAATGGGTCTGGATGGAATCTGCTTCGTTAAGTACCGCGTTGAATCCGCCTTCGGCCATGACGGTGCAGCCGCCTTTGCCGGTGATCGTTTTTGAGACAATGACAGTCTCGCCGAATGATTCCGCCTCAACGGCGGCACGTATTCCTGCGCCGCCGGACCCTATGACCAGTACATGACAGTCTTTTCTGTTTTCGATGCCCATTTCGAATCCTTTGTTATATTTATTGGAAGAGGGAGGGGATAAAAGCGAGGGAAAAGGACGGTTATATCTCGAGGACCGTCTCTCCGTCTGGTGTCGTATAATATTTTATCACGGTTCCGTCAGGCTGAACGGCGGTGTATCTGATGTTTCCTTTATTGTCGGTGTACCATTCGGTTTTCGAACCGTCGGCGAAAAGGATCGACCCTTCGGTCTCATCTCCCGTGAGAATGTTTCCGTCTTTGTCGGTGAACGCGGAGGGATCAGATGGCTGCGCAATGCATCCTGCCGATATGATGAGCAGCAGAAGCACAAGTCCGGCGGTCAGGATTTTTTTCATGGAAGAGTGTTAGTTTCCATTCGTCATCAGGCTGCTCCTTCCGGGAAGAGTCCGAAGAAAAAAATCTGCTGAAAAACGCTTTAAAAAAATAGTAAAAAAACGGAGGGGATCCGTTTAGTTCTCGAGAACGATCTCGATGCTGATATCTTTTGGAACCTGAATGCGCATCAGCTGTCTGAGTGCACGCTCATCGGCGTCAAGGTCGATGAGACGTTTGTGCACACGCATCTGCCAGCGATCCCAGGTTGCCGTTCCTTCTCCATCGGGGGATTTGCGGACCGGGACGATAAGTCTCTTGGTCGGCAGCGGGATAGGTCCAGCCATATTTACACCGGTACGTTCTGCAATCTCACGGATACGGGTACATACCGTCTCCACTTTCTCATAATCAGTCCCTGTCAGGCGTATTCTGGCTTTTTGCATTTTCTAAGTCACCACAAAAAATTCGAGTGAGAGATAAAATTATCTCATCTGCTTTGCTTTAATGCTCAGAACAAGACCGGCTGCAACGGTCATACCCATATCACGGACAGCGAATCTGCCGAGCTGCGGGAGTTCCTTTGCAGTCTCGATAACGAGCGGGCGGGTCGGAGTAATGGTGCAGATTGCTGCATCGCCGGCCTTAAGGAATGCCGGGTTCTCTTCCTTAACCTGTCCGGAACGGGGGTCCAGCTTCTTGTTAAGTTCAGTGAACATACATGCAGTCTGTGAGGTGTGGCAGTGGAACACCGGGGTGTATCCTACGGAAAGGACGGACGGGTGCTGAAGAACAACGACCTGTGCGGTGAATTCTTCTGCAACGGTCGGGGGGTTCTCGACCGGACCGCAGACATCGCCGCGGCGGACATCGTTCTTGGCGATACCGCGGACGTTGAAACCGACGTTGTCTCCCGGCATTGCTTCGGCGAACTCTTCGTGGTGCATTTCAATGGATTTGACCTCACCATTTACGTTTGCCGGCATGAAGGAGATCTTCTGTCCTTTCTTGAGGATACCGGTCTCAACACGGCCTACTGGGACGGTTCCGACACCGGAGATGGTGTAGACGTCCTGGATCGGGAGTCTGAGCGGCTTGTCGGTCGGCATCTCGGGCATCGTGAACAGGTCAAGTGCTGCAAGAAGTGTCGGGCCCTTGTACCAGGGGGTGTTTGCTGATGATTCCTTAATGTTGTCACCGCAGAATGCGCTGATTGGGATGAACGGGGTGTTTGCCGGTTTGAATCCAACGGACATGATGAGTTTGGTCATCTTGTCTTTTGCTTCGTTGTACTTCTCTTCGGAGTATTTGACGGCATCCATCTTGTTGATGGCAACGATGATCTGGTTGATACCAAGAGTCTTGGAAAGGAAGACGTGCTCTTTGGTCTGTTCCATCGGACCTTCGGTTCCGGAAACGACAATGATTGCTGCATCGGCCTGGGATGCACCGGTGATCATGTTCTTAACGAAGTCACGGTGACCTGGACAGTCAACAACGGTAAAATTGTATTTCGGGGTTTCGAATTTCTTGTGAGCGATATCGATGGTAATACCACGTTCGCGTTCTTCCTTGAGGGAGTCCATTACCCAGGCGAACTCGAAAGTACCCTTTCCTTTGGAATCTGCTTCTTTCTTGTATCCATCAAGAACGTGCTGTGCTACAACGCCGGTCTCAAAGAGAATCCGGCCAACGGTTGTTGACTTACCGTGGTCGATGTGACCAATAACGGCAAGATTCATGTGGGGCTTTGCTGCTGCCATGATAATGTTTCTCCACTTTGACTCATTGATAGGGACACACAAAGGTGCGATCCAAATCAACACGAGTGTAAACAGATTGGTCGTACAACCATATAAAATAATTCCCTGCGTTAAAAATCTGAACCGACAGACTAATAGGAAAATAATTCAGTATTCTCTGTGATGAAATCATTACCTCTTGAGAGAAAACCGAGCGGTAAATCGACCGTGATGTGCGGAGACAAGGAAGTTTCCGTACACAGCACCTGTGTTTTCTGCGCAAACTGCGCAGGGATACGGGTGAACCGGAGAGTTACCCCCAATCCATACGCCCAGGCGATGCGCGGATCGAAGGGAGGTCTGTCCCTGGATGAACAGCTGATGGACGGGATGGTCCTTTTCAATACCGTGATCGAAGATAAAAACGCGACCGATATCGAGTGTTCGGATGATGCGGGCGCCGGCTATCAGCCGATCTCACGCAGACGTTAGTATTACCGCTGCGACCAGAAGAACGGCCATCCGGGTGAGTTCGTTGCCGGCTCCGGTGACATCGCCGTTCACCCCGCCGAAGAGTTTTCGCGCGAGGAGCAGAAGAACGGCAGCAGCCGCAAGAGCAGAGAGAAAGCCGGCACCCACGCATATTTTTCCCGGGAGCAGAAACAGCGGCAGGGTAAGCAGCGCGGCGTAGAGACAAAACCGCTTTTTTGAACGATCATAGATGAATTTCTGGATGCCGTCATGGAACGGTTTTCCAAGCGCCGACAAAAACGCCATGGCCAGTTTGCCGAAGATCTCGGCGATGAATACGGCAAAGGCGATCTGAAGGACGGTCATGGAGGAGAGGGCGGAGTAAGAGATCAAAACGACCATGATCCCAAGAGCCAGCGCTCCGGCTCCGGTCGTCCGGTCGGTCATGGCGCGGATCCGTTTTTCCCGGCTGCCGTGTGCCATGAGTCCGTCACCGAAGTCCAGAAGCCCGTCGAAGTGGTTGGCGCCGGAGATGAAAACCGCGAGGGCGAGGGAGATGGCGGCGATCACGGCAGAGTTTTCAAAACCGAGATACCAGGCGATGAGCCCGGGAAGTGCGGCGATCCCGCCGGTGACGTATCCGGCTGCAGGGTAGAGCCAGCTTCGCTTTGCAAAACATTCATAATCCGCCGGTTTTCCTAAAGGAAGGATCGTGGTGAACTGGAGAAGAGCGCGAAGTGACTGCATTTATATTATATCTTGTCAGTTCTAAATGATATAATATCATGTCATTTGTCTCAACGAGAGCGGATTTCTCTGCCGAGTCGCCGATGTTCGCCCTGATCCTGTCCAACTCCCTGATCTCCACGGTCCCCGGAGTATCCGGAGCAGGAGAAAGCCCGGAAAAAAGCCTGATGGTCCCGCCGCTGGATGCCGAACTTATCATTAACGGAAAGATCACCTCCGTTGACATGACACCAAATACGCCGACCGGCTGCCCGACGCCGGCGGTGATGACACGCGCCGTAATGGAACTGACCGGCATAAAACCCCTCATGATCGCCGCAGGTCTGGACCACGAGGTCACCGTCCCCCATATGCAGCTGGGAGAAAAAGCCGGAGGAGATCCCCGGGAAGGAAACGCCGTCCCGCATGCGAAGGGACTGTTTGAAAAAGGCCGATGGATCGGCGAGTATCTTTCCCGGAGTCATGATCTCCTGGTTCTCGGCGAGTGTCTTCCCGGCGGGACAACGACTGCGCTCTGTGTTCTTCGCGCTCTTGGCTATCAGGCAAAGGTCAGCAGCTGCCTGGTGGACAACCCGGTCTGCATCAAGGAAAAAATCGCGGAAACAGCCGTGGAAAAAGTACAGAAAGCAGGCTTGACCGATCCGCTCGACATCGTGTCCATGGTCGGCGACCCGATGATTCCGGTCGCCGCAGGCATCGCTGCAGGATTCCGCGGAAAACTGTTCCTTGCGGGAGGCACCCAGATGCTGGCGGCCGCTGCCGTGATCCGGGCGCTTGGAAACACGGTTCCCGATATCGTTACGACGATCTATGTCTACGAGGACAAGTCGGCCTCGTTCAAAGAAACGGCCGCCGCAGTCGGAACTGACGCCTATTACGTCGACCCTGAATTCGGATCGATCGGCCATGCAGGCCTTGCTCGGTATGCGGAGGGCGAGATCAAAGAAGGGTCCGGGATCGGCGGGGCGATGTTTCTTGCAAGCATCCTCGGGTATGCCCCCGAAGACATCCGGAACACGATCCGCGAACATGTAAGCAGATACGCATAATGGAACTGGAGGGCCGGATCCGCAAAGCAGAGTTCATCTGCAGATGCTGCGGGGAGTGCTGCAGCGGAAAAGACAATGAAGTGATGGTCTCGCCAGACGAGATCGATCTGCTCTGTCAAGCGACCGGTCTTACCCTGGATCAGATCACCGAGCCGTATCCGGAATGGATCCGTGACGGCGGGGCGGTCTTCACCTTCGGCCGGGTTTTGCGGCGGGGAGAGGACGGGAACTGTATGTTTCTTGCAGACAGCAAATGCACCGTCTACGAACATCGTCCGCATATCTGCCGGACCTATCCCTTCATGCTCGACGGGGAGAATCTCCTCGTCTTTGAGTGCTCTGGATGTAAAAGCGGCGCGGAAACGCCGGATGCAGAACAGATAGCAAAAGACCTCCTCGCCCGCCGCGAAGCTGAGGACAAAGAGTTTCTTTTAACAAAAGAGCAGTACCAAAAGCATAGTATGGTTTTGGGATCAACAATCATCTTCGACAGCAGAGGAGCTCATCTGCACAAATAACAATGACCGAAATACACATCGTTGGAACCGCCCATGTTTCACAAAAAAGCATCGACGAAGTTCGTGAGAAAGTGGAAGCCGCAGATCCCGATGTGATCGCGATCGAACTGGATCCGGGACGTTTTGCCGCACTGAAACAGCAGATGAAGGAGGCACAGGATCAGGAATCAGGTGCCGCTCCAAGCGAAGAGGAGAAAACCCAAGCCCCTGAAGTGAAGAGCCTTTTAAAAGGAAACTTTACGCTGATGATCGTTCAGTGGATCCTTGCCTATGTTCAGCGAAAGATCGGGATGAACGTCGGGATCGAGCCGGGAGCCGAGATGAAAGAGGCGATAAAAATCGCCGAAGAGAAAAATATCAGGCTGCTTCTCATCGACCGGAACATCAATATCACCCTCGCCCGGTTTTGGGGGAACATGAAACTTCTCGAGAAGATCAAGCTTGTCTGGATTCTGATCCGCTCGATCACCGGAACCGATGAGGAGTCGGAAGGCATCGATGCGGAGATGGTCGATTCGCTGACGAATCCGGATATGATCGAGCTGGCTTTAGCGGAGTTCCAGAAGTTTTCCCCGACCGGAGCAAATGCCCTTATCACGGAGAGGGATGCCTATCTGGCGCACGGGATCATCGGTCTGGAGCACAGTTCCTTCGAGCGGGCGGTGGTCGTGGTGGGCGCGGGGCATCTGCCGGGGATCACGAAGTTCCGGGAGAATCCGGAGACCCTGCCTTCCATGAAGAGCCTGAATGAGATGCCGAAGAAGTATCCCTGGGGAAAGATCATCGGCAGTGTGTTCATCGCGATGTTTGCGGTGATCATTCTCGCGATCGCATTTTCCGGAGCGACGGATCTTCTTATCTGGGCGATCATTTACTGGGTGGTGTTGAACGGTCTGTTTGCCGGAGCGGCCACGCTGCTTGTGAGAGGGCACCCGCTTTCTGCGGCGACCGCTGCGGGACTTGCATGGATGACTTCGCTGAATCCGTTCCTTGCCTGCGGATGGTTTGCGGCGATCGTGGAGGCCAGGATGCGGCCGCCGGGACCCGGCGATTTCAAGGCGATCGCAAAAGCGGAAAGCATCAGTGAGATGTTTTCGGTCCCGCTGTTCAAGATCCTGCTCGTGGCGGCGGCGGCGAATATCGGTAGCACTATCGCGACATTTGCGTTCTTTATCTTCCTGACACCCCTCTTAGGGGTCGATCTTGAGATGATGACCGGGATCCTGACGACCGGATTTGCAAACCTCTGGGCATTTCTGACCGGCTGGATCTGAAATCCGATCTTTCTTTTTTTATTTTTCCCACCAGATATGGGCGGTTTTTGAAACGCCGGGAAGAGCAAAGCCTTTGTCTGTTTTGACTGCACGTTCTTCCAGATACCGGTCAATGATCCCTTTCTGTTCGTCGGTCTTTACAAGAAGCCGGGTGTAATAGTCCTGCCGCATCTCCTGAACCGAAGCATACGCCTGTCCTGTATTCCTCGACTCGACCGTAAGGTTTGCATAGATGCCCATCTGGTACAGAACATTCCAGAGAACATCGGCTGTGGGTTCAAAGTTGTACGGTTCGCCGTGCAGAAGCGGCCAGAGCTCGCTGTTTCCGCGGGAAAGGGAAGGGGGGAGAAGGAACCAGAAGAGATGGACAGCAGAAACGGCGCAGTCATCCATTTTTTCGATACATGCACGGATGTTTCCCATCATTAATGAAAGTGAGGCGATCACCACGTCGTGGCGTCCGATCTCCCGGAGGGAAGCTTCCTCCCAGGTCTTTTGTATGATCCGGACGGAAGGGGCGTTCGTGAGTGACCGGTATGCCTCCATCCCCCGGATCATCGGGCCAGACGGCTCCACGACGGTGACGGGGGAACCGGAGAGGGCAAGCGGCACCGAGAGCGTGCCGGGTCCGGCGCCGATGTCCAGGACCGACGACTCCGGCGGGATATCCATCGAGGCAAGCTGCTGTTGGACTCTTCCTCTGTCATCCTTCTGCAGTCTTCTGACATATCTGTCCACATTGACCGGATTATCCCAGAAACTTCCATTGTCCTCACCTGCCTTTCTCTTCTGTTCGAATGCACGGGCGATCTGTTCATCCCACATCCGGATATAGTCCGGCTTTCCAGCACACATATACAATAATGCCTGGTGAAAAGTAATAAACTGCGCGGGCTTGAGAGAAAGACTATTTTACCTTTCACACATAAGGTTAATTATGAATACGAGAAATCCGGGTATTGCAAACTTCGGTGTTACCATCATCCAGTCTAGACACAGTGTCAGAAAGTTTAAAGACGCGGAGATCCCTCCGGAGTTTATCAGAAAAGCCCTCGAATGCGCTTCAAAGGCCCCGACTGCACGAAATGTCCAGCCATGGATCTTTGTTGTCGTGAAAAACAAAGAGACGCTCGCAAAGATCGCAGAACTCGCCCCGAACGGAAAATTCATCGAAGGAGCCGCCGTTGGGTTCCTGGTCTTTGGTAAAGCCGACTGGCAGTATGTGATCGAAGACTGCTCGGCGGCAACCGAAAACCTTCTTCTCGCCCTCCATGCTTATGGATACGGCGGCTGCTGGATCGCCGGCGACAAAAAGGATTACGCAGAAGACGTCCGTAAACTCGTCAATGTCCCGGCCGAGTACAAACTCGTCTCGATCGTTGCGGCCGGCGTTCCGGATGTCGGCGGGATCACTCTCGCAGAGAAGATGCCGCTTGAACGTATCGTCTTTGACGAAAAATACCAGTGATCTGCGGGATCATCCGCACCCTTTTTTTGAGATGAAGAAAACGCCGGATCTTATGCAGAAGATATGCTGATCTTTCATCATCTTTTTCTCGGCCTGATCGTAGGGATCATGCTCGCAGTGATTCTTTCGAATAAATGGGCCGTTCTCTACGGAGGTATCGGAGCGATCCTTCCGGATCTTCTCGATAAACCGCTTGGACAGATCCTTCTCGCGGAGACCATAAACTGGGGAAGGATCTACGCCCACACGCTGATCATAGCCGTGATCCTGATCATCATAGGACTTTTGATCTGGTATAAAAACCGGAAACGGATCCTGCTTCTCTGCATAGGGGCAGGCGTTCTCATCCATCAGCTCGGCGATGCAATGTGGACAGCACCCGTGAACTGGTTTTGGCCGTTTCTCGGACCTTTCCCGCCGTCATCAGAGATGTATCCCCCCATACCGGACGGATATCTGCCGTATCTGTATCTCGCATCATGGATACTGGCAGTGATCGCGGGAGCCGCGGTGATAACCGTTTTGCACCGTCATCTGGGTCATTATCTCGCCCGTGGGGCCGTGGGTAAACGGCTTCTCACCGGAACGGGGATGGTTCTGACGGGAGCAGGAACAATACTGTTGATAAAATATCTCATATGGGATCTGTTTCTCACCGGACCCTGGGCAAATTATTTTGGAACGATGTATCTTCATGAACTGTTGTCGATATCCGAGTGGATATATGGCCTGACCTCCCTCATCCTGATACTCCTGCTTCTCGATTATCCGGTACGTTTTTCACAAACCACAAAAAAACGCATTATCAGGATATGCGGAGCAGGCGTTGTCGGCGTATCTCTTCTTCTCATGCTGTGCATCGGCCTGGGAGTCCCGGCGGATGAGGTGTACGGTGAAACTATTTGGAGGATCCTGGCAGCCGCGGGATTATTTTGCGGAGGGATCGTTCTTCTTTTTCTTGGAGACAGGATATGGGCACTGCCGGATGACAGGGTCTCACCAAAATGATGAGATGTTTCCCGGGCCAAATGACGCGATAATCAAAGCAGAAGATCATTATCCCCGGGCATTAATTTTTTTGGAGACCTGAGGTAAACTCTTATGTGTTAACCATACCTATTGTATATTCTGATAGCGTATGAATGATTTTCTCCTGAACTGGGCAGGTTCCATGGGTATGATTTTCCTAATCTGGCTGTTTTGCGCAGCTATGGTTGATCTGACCATGACACGCCGATATTCCCGTCTGCGCACGGCGGCGCTCTGGGCTGGAGGATTTCTGATACTTGTTGTTCTCACCTCTTTGGTCGATATGATCTACGAGGCGTGTGTCTTTCTTATACCAAGCGGATATGATTTCATTTCTTTTATTGCTGACAGTCTGTTTGTGATGGTCGTTGGTTTCTGGTTTGTTTTTGTATCCTGGAAGATATACCGCGGGACCACATCCTCCAAAATCTTCATCGCATCGTTTATTCTTTTTATCGGCTTAAGCATCTGTGATCTTTCGTTTAGTATCGTCCATATGGTTTTCCCCTGGGATCTCTATCAGCTGAAGTTTGCAACGTGCGTTCTGATTTTGATCATTCTGACTATCGGCCTGATCCTGACGAATCGTTTCCTGATCAAAACAATGCAGGAAACAAACAGAGACCTTCGGGGGGATTTTCGAAATGTCCTGTTCATCCCGCTCGCGGTCTATCTGATCTATGCAGTAATCAGCTCCCTGTGGAACAGTCAGGAAGGAGCCGTATTTTTCATTCCGGAGATCACAACCAGAATCATTTTCATCATTATGGTCATCCTGCTCTATATGCAGGTTTTTTACGGGATAACTAAGACCATCAAACATATCCATATCGATGAAGAGATGCTTCTGGCACATGATCTGCAGTCGAGTATTCTCCCGTCGCCCGGACGATTTGAGAACATGCCCGGAGTTGAGATATTCGCATCGATCTCAGAATCAGAACTTGTCGGCGGGGACTTCTACGATATTATCCGGATCGGAGACTATCATCTCGCCTTTGTCATTGCTGATGTATCGGGCAAAGGTATTTCTGCCGCACTCATGATGATGCGTGTCAAAACCATGATCAAGATGTCAGTACGGGCATTATTTACCCAGCCAGGCAGGATGCTTACCCTGGTAAACCGTGAAATAATGGAAAACAATGATACCTGCAGGTTCGTTACGGTCTTTCTCGGGCTGCTTAACCTCAAAACCGGCCGGTTCACCTACTCATGTGCCGGACACAATCCCCCGATACTCTGCACATGCGGAACCTGTGACCCGCTTGTCTGTGAAAAAGCACCTGGACTTGGAATCATGGACCACACATACATCGATCATCGAACAGTTCTGAAGAGAACTGATACGCTGTTTATGTACACTGACGGAGTAACGGATGCGCAGAACAAAAATGGCGAAATGTACGGGATGGGCCGGCTCCTTTCGCTAGTCCAGAGATCAGACAGTCCTGAAACCATGATCAATTCGGTAACTGAAGATATGAACATCTTTACCGGGGCAAGCGGACAGGCGGACGATATGACGATGCTCGGAGTCAGATACACCGGAGAAGAATAAAAAAAGGAATTAAACCCAAAACACAGTTCTTTACTCACTCTTTTGCCAGAAGATCATCGAACCCCGAGATCTCAAAAACTTCGCGGACCAGACCGCGGGCATTGGTTATTTGTAATGTCCCGGCAGGCCCAAGCATCTTTTTCATAGTCAGGATGATCGAAAGACCGACACTTGACATGTAGGTAAGTTTTGCAAAATTAAGCGTAATGGATGAGATCCCGTCAAGGGACGACTCGGCACATCTCCGAAACTCAGGTGCGCTTTTGGTATCAAGTTTACCATCCAGCTCAAGGATAAGTTTGGATTCATTAACAGTTTTAGTAATTTTCATAGAATTTGTTCTCCCTTTTTTTAGACACTAGTTGTAGAGTTTTTTGTAAACGGTCAGGACGTTCGTTCCGTTCACTCGTTCATATGTGATCCTGTCCGTCAGTTTTTTGGACAGGAATATACCCAAACCGCCGACGTTTCGATCATCGATCGGCAGCGTAACATCCGGCTCTGAAAACTCCAGTGGATTAAACGGAACCCCGGTGTCGGAAAGGATCAGTTTCAGACAGGGGCCGATATGCATCGTTAAGAGCACAGAGCCCGATCCATTCGGATAGGCATAGTTCACGATGTTGACAAACAGCTCTTCGATCACGAGCGTCATCTTGGAGATGAAGGGTTCGGCAACGCCGTTTGGACGAAGTGCAGCATCCACCCACAAAACGATCTCATCCAGACTTTCGACCGTTGCCGGGGTCGTGAGTCTGGCAAAATGCTTCGGATACAGATGGACATACTTCTGATCTGTATATGGCCCCATTTCGGCGCTTACCCTGGATTTTCCACAAACGGTAATGGTATCTTTTTCACAGACGGATGCGGGATCTTCCAGACAGATGGCTGCTTTTTTGCCGTATGCGGTAAATGCCCCGCCCGTGAAGGAAAGACGTTTTACCGCAACCCCGCAGACACTCCCTTCAGCATCAAGATCCCCCTTCATCACCGAAACAGTACTTTGTTCGCCCCGAACCCCGTACACTCCTCCGGAAATATCCATACGGGTCCCGGAAACGATGAGATCGCCGCCTCCAAGAGAGATCCCGCAGGAGTTCTCATCGATGTCAGTTGTTCTGATCTGGAGGGAGCCACCCTTTGCATAGACCGAACCGGAGGTAAGCAGTATGCCGTAGGTATCCGCAGAAATATCGTGCGTTCCGCTGTGGATCAGGAAATCGCCGCCGCGGGAAAAAATGCCCGCATACTGCCCGGATATCTGGACCGCCCCGCCGGAAATGTTGACGGCATTCCCGACATACAATCCGATGTCGCCGGCAATATCAACGACCGCATCGCCAAAGGTCGCGGTACTGCCGGAAAGATGCAGACCAAACTCGTCACCGAATACGGTAAGATATCCTCCCAGTTCTTCAAAGGATCCGGCTGCCTGCAGACCGGTTTTTCCAGACGCAGTCAGCAAACCGGACGCAAGCGTAAGATCGCCGAGCGCGGTAAGACCGGTCAGATATCCGGCCGCATCTATCTTTCCACCAAGGATCGTCATTTTTTTCGCAGCGCGTATCCCGTCTCCGGCCATTCCCGTCCCGCAGATCATCCCGGATCTCTGTGTAAAAGTTCCCTTTACATCTATCCCGGTACCTTCATTGATCGAGGTCAAATTTCCGTTCGTGACCTCAAGATCTCCGTTGACAACAAGGCCGCTTCGGCCACGGATCTCCAGACTCATGCCGGAAAAGAGCAGATCCGTTCCGATACGGACCCCCGCCTCTTTTCCGCTGATGACGGAAACACAGCTGTTTTCCAAAACACAGCTGCCGCCGGTAAGGATCCCGGTCTCTTCCGCTTCGATGGTGACATGCATCTGCGTGAAAACAGCGTCTTTTGAAAAAGTCAGCGCCGCATTTCCCATAACCGCACAACTCCCGCCTGAGAGGCGGCAAAGATCCCCTTTGACGAGAAGACCCGTTTCTTCCCCGTTGATGACGAGATGCAGATCTGTTCCAATCAGGGAGCCGCCGGCCGAAATTCCGGTTCCCGCACTGATCTCCGCGGTGGCTGAAGATATCTGCAGATCGCCTCTTTCAACGATGATCCCGGTTTTCCGGGAAGCTACCCTCAGAAAACAGTTTTTGAGGCTGCACGGACCCCCGCATACCTGGATCCCTATCCCGCCCGGGGTCTCGATCAGATGGGTCCCTCCGTCCAGCAGAAGATGCCCAGCACATTCTATGCCGATATTATCCGCACTAAGCTGAAGGGAGGAGGCTTCTATAGAAATGCCGGCACCTGATCCTGATGTTATACCGGTATCCTGAGATCGGATACTGACGGCCGAACCGGTGATCAGCAGTCCTTTGTGCACACGGATACCGGCTGCCACGCCGGAAATGCCCACATGCACAGACGTTATGGATAATGTTCCCGCATCAACGCAGATGCCTGTTTCACTTTCGGCAAGGATGAGCGATCCTTCACCCGAAATACTCAGATCGCCGTTTCGCACACGTATCCCCGGGCGGTGTTTCCCAACTATGGTATTTTCTGCACCCGAGGCAATGATAGAGATATCCCCAAAACAGTCGATCCCAGTTCCGTGATATGAATAAAGTGAAAGAACACGAGACCCCGCCTCCCAGCTCCAGCCGTCTCCGTAACAATTCTCTTCGGGATTGTAGATTTTTCCGTTGATGACAAGTTGGGCGTCAGAATAGATTTGCGGTGTCATATCCTCAAGTACGTTTTATAGTATGTTTTTGGTATTCATAACTGTATGTCAGGGACCCTTTTGTGAGATGAGTATGAGTTATCAGGGGATTTTCGGAGATTATTCAGAAGAGAGAAGATATGTGCAGGATGATCGAAACGCGCAGTACTGCCCGGGTATTCGATCAGAGATTCCAACCCCGGAGACCGGTTATTTTCTGAATAAATACCCAATAATAATAAAGTATAAATATAACATACTTTTTCAAAAAAGAATAATTTAAATATAATGACACATATATTACTTATTGTCTCTGAACTCAGGACTCAGGGGCTTAATGACACTGGGACGTAAGAAAAAATGACAACCGTAATCGCCGAATTAAAGCGGAGCAGTTTTACGAGGGATACCCATATCCCTTATCACTATCCGGAACGCCCGTCATATAATGCCGATATGGCGGAACTTTATGAAGAAATCTGTGAGAGACCTTTGGGATCATTACTTTCAAATCTGTTAACAGCACATGGATCATGTTCTCCCGAAACTGCCAATGCACGGTGTTTCCTTCTCGAAAAGAGGCACCATTAATAGAGAAAATCTTTAGTAATATTCTGTGATCCAATCACAAAACTCCCTTCTTTTTTCCAAACAGAGATAAAACAAGCCGGACATCCGCAAAGAAATAACGATTCTGTGAACCTCAATGCAGACCTCAGCGTATCTTTTGCTCACCCGCCAGCCTTATCCCCTTCTCCTGCCAAACTATTCTCTATGCAAAGCCCTATCCTCCAGGTAGCTCTTGACGTAACCGAGCTTACCCGGGCACAAAAAATCGCAGAAGAGGCACTTCTCGGAGGTGCCGACTGGATAGAAATAGGCACCCCCCTTGTCAAAAGCGAGGGTATGCAGGCAGTTCGCGCACTCCGGGCGCAGTTTCCGACCACAACACTCGTCGCCGATCTGAAAACATCCGACACCGGCGGTCTGGAGGTCGAGATGGCGGCAAAAGCCGGAGCAAATATCGTCTGCGTTCTCGCGAATACCGATAACGCGGTGATAACGGACGCACTTCGCGGAGCCGCCCTGTACGGTGTTGAGATCATGGCGGATATGATGAATGTCTCTGACGTGGTCACGCGTGCACGGGAACTCGCCGGTCTCGGGGTCCAGATCATCAATGCCCATGTGGGGATCGATCAGCAGATGGAAGGGAAGGATCCGCTGGACCTTCTGGATAAACTCGGCGATCTGCCGGTGAAAATAGCCGTTGCCGGCGGACTGAATGCTGAATCCGCATCCAAAGCCGCGGCACGCGGCGCCGACATCGTGATCGTCGGAGGCTCGATCATCAAAGCGGCCGACGTCACCAAAGCTGCCCGAAATGTGCGGGATGCGATCGACCGGCCGACGGAAGGGACCTCGGTAAAAATCAGTCTGGATGATATGATCCGCGAACTTCTCGAACAGGTCTCCGCCCCGAACGTGACGGACGCCCTTTACCGGAAAGGAGCGATGAGCGGCCTTTCTGTTCAGCATGTCCCGAAGAAGATGATCGGAAAAGCGGTCACCGTACAAACGTTCGGCGGCGACTGGTCAAAACCGGTCCAGGCGATCGATGCCTGCCGGCCGGGGGATGTTCTCGTTATCAGCAATGACAAACGAACCGATATCGCGCCGTGGGGCGAACTTGCCACGCGCTCGGCCGAGAACAAAGGGGTCGCAGGGATCATCATCGACGGCGCCGTACGCGACTGGGATGATATCATCACCCTTGATATACCGGTCTATGCGACGGCGATCCAGCCGAATGCAGGCGAACCGAAAGGATTCGGCGAGATCAACGCCGAGATCTCCTGCTGCGATCAGACCGTGAGGCCGGGCGACTGGCTGATCGGGGATCAGTCCGGGGTCGTTGTTATTCCAAGGGAACGGGCATATGAGGTCGCACGGCGTTCCGTCGAGGTCCAGAAAACAGAAGTCAGGATCAGGGAAGAGATCAGACGAGGGGGGACGCTTGGCAGTCTCTCGCAGCTTCTCAGGTGGGAGAAAAAATGAGCAGAAAACCGCGAGTGGCAAACCCTTCGGACCCGGTTCTCTGGTGCAAGGAGGCGGCCGGGCTGATGGCACGCGGCGATGAGAAAGGCGCGATCTTCTGTTATCAGGAGTCGGTCAAACTCCGGCCGGGCGTCTCCGATGTCTGGTACAATCTCGCCCTTCTCTTTGAGAAAACCGGCGAAAGAAAAGAAGCACTGGCAACGCACATCACGGCCGGAAAACTGTTTCCAAGCGATCACCGGTTTCCCGCAGAGCGTGCCAGGCTTCTTGCCGAATCCGGAAAATATTCCGAGGCGGTCTCAGCAATTTCGGGGGCTCTCGTGATCTCACCCCACTCCCCGACCCTGCTTGCAAACAAAGCAGGTTACCTCATCTTTGCGGATGATCCCGGGGAAGCCTTACAGACAGCAGAACAGGCGCTCGCGATCGATCCGGGATGTTCGCTTGCAATTCTCCACAAAGCCCATGCACAGGCCGCGCTCGGCGATGCGGAAAAGGCAAAAGATACCCTTAGAGCCGGGCTCTCAGCCATGCCGGATGACTGCCGCCTGCAGAAACTGCTGGCAAATATCCTGATAAGAACCAAAGAATATGAAGAGGGTCTTGCATCAATAGAAAAAGTCCTTCTGCTCGACCCAAACGATGCCGAAAGCTGGAGCCTGAAAGGCGCGGCCAGTGCATATCTGAACCGGAAAGAAGACGCCGTCTCTGCATTCGAACGGGCAATGAAGCTTGATCCAAAAGAGAAGGCCTACCGGAAAAACCGCGACGCGGTGCGGAAAGGATAGACCTCATCATTCTTTTTTCAGTAGGACTTACGCAGTGTGATCTCAACCGGAAAAACAACTGAGGTCCTTTGAGATGTACGTCGATTTCGTTCACGGGATTAGTGTAGACACAAAAGAATATTTAACCGCGAATCTCCGCGAATTAACGCGAATCGCATTTTCCTTACGTTCGGGTGCTCTGCTTCGGCTGATGCGTGCAAATCGAAGATTTGCGTGCCGCCTCAAATGGGCTTTGCCCATTTGGGCTTCGCCTACGCAGGAATCGCACCCTCTCTTGAAAAATGCTATCGGAAAAACCCGCGTGCGGGTTTTTCTGTTGTTTCATTATTTTTTCGATTACACAAAATGAGAAGGTTACGGAGAGAAAAACCGGCACGCCGGTTTTTCCCCAGTATTTTTCCAGACGGCGTGCGATTCCTGCGTAGGCGATCAGCCGGAGCAGAGCACGACGGCGCAAGAAAAATGCGATTCGCGTTAATTCGCGGAGGCGTGCAAGCCGAAGGCTTGCGTGCCGCCTCAAATGAGCAAAAGCTCATTTGGGCTTATTCGCGGTTTGTTTTTCTCATGCTTCCACACCCAACAAACTCCTTCCAGAACTGGAGCCATATCAACACCGCGTAACTCCTATAAAAAAAGAAAAAAAGTTTCAGATATCAGAAGTTGTAATCTTTCGCCGGAAGCAGTTCGATGCCGGCTTCCACGATTTTTAATGCCGCTTCCCGCGGATTTGTCACTTTCACGATCAACGCGCCGTACTCGCCCGAACGGAACGCATACGCATACTCGATGTTAATATTAAGACCGCCCAGAAGATTTGCAACTTCATACAGGCCGCCCGGCACATCCTTCATTTTGATCGCGAGAACATCCGTATACTGCAAAGCATAATTCTGCTTCGCAAACTCATTGAACGCGATCTCCGGTTTATCTACGATCGCCCGGACGACCCCGAAGTTATTTGCTTCGGCTATGTTGAATGCCTGGATGGATACGCCGGTGTCAAGAAAAATCTTCGCGATCGCGGCAAGCTTCCCGGCCTTATTCTCTGAAAATATCGACAACTGTTTGATGATGTATTTTTCCGTCATTTAGATCACCCGATGATCGATTACACGTTTTGCTTTACCCTCAAAACGCGGGAGGGAGTTCGGCGGACAGAGCTCGATCTTGGCAGAGACATTCAGTGCATCCCGAAGAGCGCGCTCGGTACGCATCTGCATCTCCATGAGACCGTTAATACTATCTGTCATCGCATCAGGCTTTAATTCTACCTTTACGAGCATATCGTCAAGAGGGCCGGTCCTGAACACCTCGATCATGAAATGGCTTGTCAGATACGGGTTTTTCAGGAGAGCATGCTCGATCGCAGACGGGAACACATTGATCCCGCGGATGATCAGCATATCATCGACCCTGCCCTGCAGACGGTCGATCCGCGGCGACGTTCTGCCGCATGCACAATCTCCTTCAAGGATCGACGTGATATCTCCGATCCGGTACCGGATCATCGGGATCGCCTCCTTTTTCAGGACCGTGATCGTCAGTTCTCCCTTCTCACCCGGAGGGAGCTGCTCGCCGGTCTTTGGATCGATGATCTCGGTGTAAGCGATATCTCCGCAGATATGCATACCGTTCAGCTCACTGCAGTCCGTAAACATCGGACCTGAGATCTCAGACGTCCCAAAAATGTTGTGCGCCGTAACTCCCGACTCGGCATAGATATACCGGCGCATCGCATCCGTCCACGGCTCGGCGCCGAGAACGGCGGTCCGAAGAAGGGTATCCTTGCTGAAGTCCACGCCCATTTTTTTGGCGACATCGATCAGATGGATGAAATACGACGGAGTACAGGCTATCGCCGTCGTTTTCAGATCCTGGATTAACTCTATCTGCCGCTCGGAGTTTCCGGTAGATGCCGGGATCACCGTCGCACCGACCTTCTCGCCGCCGTAATGCAGACCGAGACCGCCGGTAAACAGACCGTATCCATAGCAGACCTGCAAAACATCCTTTTTGCCGATCCCGCACGAAACAAGAGAGCGGGCGACGCACTCGCTCCAGAGATCGATATCGTTCTGCGTGTAGGCAACGACCGTCGGCTTGCCGGTCGTTCCTGATGAAACATGATATCTGACGAGATCGTCGTGAGGAACGCAGACGAGCCCGTCCGGATAATTATCACGGAGATCCGTCTTTTTCATGAACGGCAGCTTGGTGATATCTGTGATTGACGTGATGTCTGCGGGCTTCACGCCGGACTCTGCCATCTTTGTATGATAGAATACCGATGAATCATACAGACGCGTGACAAGTTTTTTCAGTTCCTGATACTGAAGCTTTGCAAGCTCCTCTTTTGGCATCGTCTCGATCTTTTCGTTATAATACGGCATACTTAAATGACCCTCCGGTCAACGACTCTCTTTGCTTTCCCTTCGAAGCGGGGGAGAGACCCCGGCTCCACGAGATCGACCTTCGCACGCAGCGTGAGCGTCTCCTGCAGAGCCCTCATGATCTTTGTCTGCAGCTTCGAGAGATCCTGAAGTTCTCCCGAGAAGATATTTTTATTCATCTCCACCTCGATCATCATCTCATCAAGATGGTTCACCCGGTCGATGTAGACCATAAACTGGTCACCCACTTCCGGGATATTTTTCAGCACATGCTCGATCTGACTCGGGAACACGTTGATCCCCCGAACCGTCAGCATGTCGTCGCTTCTGCCGAGAAGTCTTGCGATCTTCTGACCGCGGCCGCACGGACACTCATCCTCCATGAGCATCGTGATATCGCCGGTCCGATACCGTAAGAGAGGCATGGCCTCCTTCATGATCGGCGTTACGACCATCTCTCCTTTCTCTTCGGGACCGAGCACCTCGCCGGTCTTCGGATCGATGATCTCGACGATATAACAGTCATGCCAGATATGGAGACCATCCTGTTCTGGGCATTCAAAAGCAACGCCCGGACCGAAAAGTTCGCTCATCCCGTAACTGTCATACGCCTTGATGCCGAGACGGTTCTCCAGATCGCGGCGCATATTCTCCGACCAGGCTTCCGCTCCGAAACAGCCGATCTCAAGCGACGCAAGATCCGCATGCATCTCCTCTGCCACCTCGGTCAGATGCATCGCATAACTCGGCGTGCAGTGAAGACCGCGTACCCTGAAGTCCTGGATCATCTCGATCTGCCGTTTGGTATTCCCGACGCCTGACGGAACGACGGCGCAGCCGATCTTCTCAGCCCCCATATGGATCCCGAGGCCGCCGGTGAAAAGAGAGTAGTTCGATGCATTCTGAAAAATATCGCCGGCGCGAAGCCCGACCATCGTCAGGTTCCGTGCGATAAGTTCCGACCACATATTGAGATCGTTTTTCGTATAGGCCACGACCGTCGGTTTCCCGGTCGTCCCTGACGTCGTATGGATCCGGTTGACCTGGTTCATCGGCACCGCCAAAAAGCCGAACGGATATCCGCCGCGAAGATCTGCTTTCTTCGTGAACGGGATCTTTGCCAGATCGTCAAGCGATCTGATATCAGACGGGGTAATTCCCGCTTCCCTGAACAGGGTATTGTAGAAACCGATATTCTGCGTCCGTGCAACCGTTTCCTTCAGACGCTTGAGCTGAAGCTCTTCAAGATCCGGGCCGGACAGGGTTTCCATCTTCTCATTCCAGAACATAACGTTAAGTCCTTTGCAGATGGGGGCATGACATGGTGTGTCATGCTACACTTTAGCACCCTATTACATTGTTTTATACGAACATAATGGTTATGACTCGGACTTTATCACTACATGACCATGCCGACGAACATAAACGCAAGTGAGCCGAGGGTAAGCATGACACACGAGTAAAGGACGCCGCCCTTGATCGAACCGGTGCCCATCATTCCGGCCACAAGTCCGGAGCAGAATCCGTGAATAAGGATCGAGTGGTAGATGATCATCTGATAGAGCTGGGCGGGGAAAGAGGAGCCCGAACTGGAACTTAAGTAGGAGAGGGACTCGGCATTCTCCGTCATGATGTTCAAAAACACCTCAGACATGATGATCTGCACGAATACGAATACGGCGAACGCCATGAAAACGATGACGATATACACACCCATATCGCTTTTTCGTTCCCGTTTCAGCGACTCCCTGTTCTTTGCCTCATGATACTGCAGATCGATCGTGAGCGAGAGATCGTTGGTGAAGTGTTCGGTCTGGGAGAGAAGAATGACCAGCCGGTCGACGGAGAGATTTTTCATCCGGTCGGCAAACCGTTTCAGGGCGGATGAGAGTCTCACCCCCCAGACAAGATCGCGGGAGAGCACACGGATGTCCTCCTGGATGTAGCTTTTTCCCTCCTGGGCGGTGAGTTCGATGGCATGGGTCAGCGTCATGTTGTATTTTACCAGAGAACTCAGCTGACGGCAGAAGTCGGGAAGGGCGCCTTCGACCTTGTCTATTCTGCGGTTATACGAACGATAGCTAAATGCATAGGGTATGAGGGCCACCAGAAGCATAACGATGATCACATCATCGACCGCCATACCCCATTCATAGATCATGTACGGATTGAAAAGGGCATTGACGGTCGTGAGGTAGAGAACAACACCGACGAGCAAAGATACCGGGACGCTGAAGACGAACACCTTCGCCGGATCCTCGCGGATCGCAGCTCTGGGGTTTCGGAAAAACTCCAGAAACCTCAGCCGTTTGTCATACTTCTCCATCATCTCATAGAGGCGGGTCTCATCCTCCTTGGGCTTGGTGATCGTAAGATGAGGATAGAGAGGAGCGTTCGACATGGGCATCTGGATACGTTTGATGATGTAGGTCTGGCCGAGTGCATCCAGCAGAAGAAGAAACATCACGGTTCCTATCGGCAGCATAAGATATACTACGATAGCGAGGATCATGGGGTCCGATCCCGAGATAAGGCCGATGACCATGATGACGATCACGACAAAAAGGGGGCCTGCCACGAACATGGTGATATACATCTCGGCGATAGCGCCAAGCGAGGAGAGGTAGCTTCTCTGATCGATCTCTCCCTCTTTTTGCATCTCCCGAAGTTTGCCGTACAAAAATACCTCGGCGTTACCGATCGATCGGTAGGTTGCCGACAGTTCGGTCAGGAAGAACCGGAGTTTGTCGGAAGGCGTGGTCTCGGCGAGCCGCTGGATGGCGGTGAACTGATCGTAGCCGCAGAACTCCATATCCGAGACGACCTGACGGAACTCTTTTGCGGCATCTCCATAGTAATCGGCATATCTGGCGATCGAATGGAGCGAGGCGTAGAGCGTGGCGCCGCAGTGATGAAGGGCATACATGAAGGAGACCATTTCATACATGGATGCTTCGATGAACCGCTTCCGGCTGCGCATCTCAAGCTTGGGGTAGGAGATGATCGCGTAGTAGACGGAGACGTTGGCGAGAATGGCGATACCAACTGTCAGGGGGTAGGAGAAGAAGACATATTCAATATCGGCAAACAGGTTTGCAACCGGGAAGAAGAACAGGTCGATGAAAACGAAGGCAAAGATGATGAGAAGAGTTGCGATGAAGCCGAATACACGGGCATAACGGACGAGTCCCTTGACGTCGATATCGATGCGTGCGGAAAAGAGCTCCTTTTCCAGCTGACGGACGCGTTCAGGGGATGGCGTTAAGGGATTTCTCATGACCTACGGCTGCTTCTTTTCCGGAGGGGATCCGGAGGTCTGTTCATCTGCATACAGATCAAACGAGGTGAGCTCACGGTCCGCTTCCACTTCGAAGAGAGGGTCGGGTTCCGGTTCAGACGGGCCGAAGATCTCCTCTTCTGAATGGAGAGGGGCATGGATGTCAAAGAAATAATCCTCACTCGCAGCCTCCGGCTCTGACTCGTATAAAGAGGGTTCCTCCACGGGTTCGGGCTCAACTTCGTCCGGAGAGGGCTCCGCAGGGATCTCGGCCTCCGGTTCTTCTTCGTATGAAGCTGGCTCCGCAGGGATCTCAGCCTCCGGTTCTTCTTCGTATGAATATGGCTCCGCAGGGATCTCAGCCTCCGGTTCTTCTTCGTATGAATATGGCTCCACAGGCATCTCAGCCGCCGGTTCGGCTTCTTCCGGAGAAAGGTCCGCAGGGGTCTCCAGAACCGGCGCGGAATCCGCTATCGAAGGCTGTTCGCCGGAAACTGCCAGCGGAGCGGCGGCAGACGAAGGAACTTCGAGATCCGAATCGTCCGCGTTAGCGGAGGGTTCAGGAATATAACAGACCCGACCCGACGCATCCCCGCGGTCAGAGACAGAGGATCCGCGCCCGTACGCAGCGTCCGACTCGGCGGGCCCGTCCACCATCTCCGGATACTCATCCCTGCTGACCGGCCGGTTGGCAAGCGTCTCATGCAGCTTGCATTTTCCGGGCAGGATCTGGGTGAGATCCGCAATATTTGCCATAACATACTTCGGTCTTGAGAGAAACAGCCAGACGATCCTGGCAAAATCCCGGTAATCCCTGATATCCTGATCAAGCATCGCCTGCAAAATCGCGGTCCTTCTGCGCAGATCCTCGCCCATCGTCGTCATATTCATGCCGGTTTTCTCTGCGATAGAAGCATAGACCCGGGAAGAACCTGAGAAACTCGGGGCATCCTTCTCGTAATTATACTGATATACCGTATTGATCTCAAGCTCGCCTTTATCTGTCAGACCCACGATCTCGGTGATCTCCTTACATCTGCGGACCTGCTTTTTGTTGCGGAACATACTTGCCTGACAAAGAACGATATCCAGCGTCTCGATCGTTGCCTTCGGCACGTTGAGGGGCTCGTTTTCCAGACGACGGATTGCCATCGCCACGTCTCCGCCATGCAGAGTGGAGTAGGTCGTGTGTCCCGAGTTCATCGCCTGGAAAAGTGTCTGCGCCTCGACACCTCTGACCTCACCAAGCAGGATGTACTCGGGTCTCTGCCGCATCGCCGCTTTCAGCAGATCGAACATGGTGATATCCCGCTGAGCAGTGGAAGCGCCGGATGTAAGCGGCACCAGACTCGCGATCCAGTTGTCATGATCCAGCATGATCTCGCGGGTATCCTCGATGGAAACCACCTTCGAAAGGGCAGGAATGAACTGGGAAATAGCGTTCAGGGTAGTGGTTTTTCCCGAAGCCGTCCCTCCGACGATCAGAACCGAGTAGTTATACTGGACCGCCATCCAGAGATAGACCATTTCCTGAATCGTAAATGTATTATTGACCAGCAGATCGATCGGGGAGAACGGATTATTACGGAACTTGCGGATCGTAAACGAAGAACCGCGGGTCGAGACCACCGTACTGTAGGTCAGCTGGATACGCGACCCGTCGGACAAGGTCGCGTCCACGATCGGGTTGGAAAGCGAGATGTGTTTTCCTGCTTTCTGTGCGAACAGGACCACCAGACTGTCGAGTTCACGGGGATCAGTGAAGAAGATCGAGGTCTTGATGTCCCGGTACTTGCGGTGATACAGATAGACCGGCAGATCATACCCGGAACAGGAGATATCCTCGATGTCATGATCCCCGCGGAGGATATCGACCCTTCCCCAGCCGAAAAACGTGCGTTTCAGATAATATCTGAGTTTATAGACCGTGGCGTTGGTGATCGGCAGATCATAGGAGTCGAGCAGGTAGTCGATTGATTCATACAGGACATCCTTCATCTCGGTCATCTCGATATCCTTCAGGATCAGCAGGTCACGGACAGCCGGCTGAAGACGTTCGAGAAGGTCGGCTTCAAAAGGAGTCAGCCCGGGTTCGTGGGCGATGTAGACGTTTTCATACTCGGATGTCCGGATGATGGTGACCCGCGTGAGACCGGGTTCGATCCAGTAGGCTTCGAGAACTTCGTCAGTTTTTCGGAGTTTGGGAGAGACTAAAGACCCGTCCCGTTCGAAATCATACTCAGGGAGGGTCTCATATTCATCCTCTTTTGTCTCTTCCCTCTTTTTTTTGCCGAACATCAGTACGTATTCCCGTGAAATTATTTTCAGCGCCTGACTGCACTATTATAGTATGAACAATAGATTTGCTTACTGCAGTAATATAATTTCCTTAGATGATGAATATATTCCTTCGCAAAGAAGTATATTTGCGGAGAGGAAACGCATAGTATCATGGCTGAAGACGGCAGAGGAGGGGAAAGCGGCGTGTCGCCGGTGATCGCCGCACTTTTGATCCTGGCGCTCACTGTTCTGCTGACCGGCGTTTTGGCGGTCGGGATCCTTTCGGTTGGGATGCAGGATCCGGCGCCGGCGGCAGGGATCATGATCTCGGAAAATACCGGGGTGATTACTCTCGCCCATTTTTCTGGAGCGACGCTTTCTGCGGGGGAGTATGCCGTTTTGGTGAACGGTATCGATCAGACCGCGCATTTTCAGGCGGATGAGCGGGATTTTGGCCCGGGAATGAAACTGACCTGGGAGTACGGAATGACAAAACCGCTTGGTTCGGTGTCTGTTGTGTATACGGGCGGGGGAAGGTCAGTGGTGATCGCTGAGAAACAGTTTTCCCGGGAGGGAAAAGGAGAGGTGAATGCGGCATTTACTGCCGTGATAATAGAAGGTAAAAATGCCACAAGCCAGGTGAAGACGGGCGTTTCAGGGACAAAACCTCTTCCGGGAGTGATCGCCGGTCAGGCTGATCTTTGGGTGGTTCCGGATCAAGGATCCGATCAGGTGACGATCGCGTTCACCGCTGATGAGGAGGGGTCTGATCTGACTTTTTCCTGGACGAGCGGGAACGGGCAGACTGCCTCCGGAAGGACGGCGGATTTTGTCTATGATTCTGCGGGTTCCTATACGGTTCGTCTGGATGTTTTGAATACGGCATCCGGCGAGTCGGGATCGGATTCGATGAAGATCTCTGTGCGGGATCCGGGACTTTCGGCGATGACGTGGGTGAAGAGGGATACACTCGTTACCGGCGGGTTTGCAGCGAGGACGACGACTGGCGGGATCGGACTGGACAGAAACTCAGGGGGTGGGCATTTCAGTACAATGATCCCAGATTTTTTGGAGTAGAGTTTAAAGTAGTGCTTACCGATTCTGTAACTAAATCATTTAATCATGTACGATCAAGAGAGGAGATGGTTCCGGGAATCTGGTATCATGCAGCGGGAGTTGTCAGAGATTCCGGGACAACTGCGGCAGAGACGCTCAGAATTTATGTGAACGGCGTGTATCCGGCTTCTGCTGTGTATGATACAAATCCTGCCGGTCTGCGGTACCTGGATCCGTCAAGTTCCGCGGTCTATGTGAATCCCTCGTTCAACGTGTCATCATACTCTGAAGTGCCGTTTCCTCTGAGCGGTGCGGAGATCGCTGCGATCTATGCTGCCGAGAGGGATGATCCGCGGTGATGAGGAGGGGATTTCCGGCCGAAATATCTGATCCCAGGGTAAGATGGAGAGAGTGTCTGCCGGTCTTTGCCCCTCTTCTTCTGCTCGGGCACTTTGCATTTTCCTCCCCCTCTCGCAATTCCAAGATTTGGTCGGCTGAGGCCACCCTTACAGGGTAGCCCTCCTCAGCTAAGATCGCCGGTTGTGCCGTCAATCCGCCTCCGCTGAGGGACCTAAAGGTCCCCGTCTCTCATTTTACGAAACTTCCACTAGAAAACCACCTTTTCCACTCCAAAAAACCACCCAGTCAAACCCCAAAACCATCCGAACTCCACTCGAAAACCATCATTTCGATTCGAAAATCACCCTCCGTCGATCAAAAATACTCCTCTCCCGACCCCAAAATACCACACCTCAAACAAAAAATACGCCGAATCCTGCCGATTTCCCCGGCGAAACATCAAGACTATATAAACTAACCAACAGGCGCCTGAAAAAAACGATGACCCCCGACAGACTACCTACCTAGGTAGTGACCTAGAGCGGAAGAAAAAACTCTCATCAATCACTTTTTTTTTAGGCGCCTGGTCTATTATTATTATTATTTTATGTACAGTACAGAA
>NZ_SIJA01000072.1:0-20547 GCF_012062385.1 Methanocorpusculum sp. GPch4
CCGCTACATGGAGGAGTTCCGGGCCCAGGACCTGGAGAAGTGGTGGGAAGGGCCTCCTGGGGGGGAATCTTTCCGGCATTTCCACGAACGGGTCGTCGGGGGGGTCGAGCCCCTGCTGACCGACTCGCACCGGATGGGCGTCCATGAGAGCGGGGCGTGGCGTCTGTGGCAGGTTCCTCCCACTCCGCAGCGCCTGGTGGTCGTCAGCCACGCCGGCGTCAGCGCGGTCCTGCTCTCGCACCTTTTGGGCATCGAGGCGGTCCCCTGGGAGTGGGAGCGCTTCCACCTGGGCTGGGCCGGCATCGCCCGACTGGTCACCAACCGCCTGGCCGGAGCGGCCATCTGGCGGCTGCTCTCCTTCGACGAGAGGACCCACCTGGCCGGCCTGCCCGATCCGCCGGGTTGAGATCCGACCCTGAATCTTTTCCGGTTCCACCTCATCCACAGTGAAGAATCCAACAAGACACGGAGGTCTTTTTCAGATGAGTCTGCACGAAATCACCGACCAGCAGTTCCAGTCCGAGGTCCTGGAGGCCAGCGAGCTGGTGCTGGTGGACTTCTGGGCCCCCTGGTGCGGGCCTTGTCGCATGATGGCCCCGACCCTGGAGAAGGTGGCCGGGCAGTTCGCCGGCCAGCTCAAGGTGGTCAAGGTCAACGTCGACTCCAACCAGGAGTGGGCCACCAAATACTCCGTCCGCGGGATCCCTGCGCTCTTCTTCTTCCGTGCCGGGCAGCCCGTCGACAACGCGGTGGGCGTGCAGTCCGAGGCCGCGCTGGTCCAGCGGATCGAGAAGCTCCTGGCCACGGTGGCCTGAGGCCTGGCCCGTCATGCCGGCCGGCTTGAAGGCCACGGTCCTGTCCGTCCTGGTCGGGGCCTTGTCGGGCGTGGGCTTTTCCTGGGGGCTTGGCTTCCTGGGGGCGCCCACCTGAAACCTCTTCTGCAACCCCTGGAACGCGGCCCTCTTCGGGGCAGTGCTGGGGTTGCTGGGGTCTGCAGTTGGCAGGCCATCGACGTGAATCCCTGAAGGGCGAAGGCGCACCCGCGCGCTTTCGCCCTTCGGTCTCTTCCTCGGACAGAGGAGATCGCCGCAGGTCGTCGCAGGAGCCTGGACATCAGTCCCGGTTCGGCCCAAGGTGAACCGGGGGGGCGGAGGATCCCGTGGCTCCCGAAATCAGCATCGTCCTGCCGACCCACAACGGAGCTCGTTACCTGGCCGGTTCCATCCAGAGTTGCCTGGAGCAGACCTTCGGGGATTATGAACTCCTCGTGGTGGACGATGCGTCCACCGACGCCACTCCCCACGTTCTGGAGGAGTTCGCCGCCGAGCCCCGGGTACGGATCCTCCGCTCCGAGCAGAACCTGAAGCTCCCCGGGGCTCTGAACATGGGTTTCGCCCAGTCCCGAGGGCGCCTGCTGACCTGGACCTCAGACGACAACCTCTATGAACCCGGGGCCCTGGAGGCCCTGCGCGCGGTGCTCCTGGAGCGCCCGGGGATCGATCTGGTGTACGCCGATTACTCGGTCATCGACCCCGAGGGTCGGGTCCTGCGCGAGCATCGATGCTCCGATCCGGACTATATGGTGGAGCACAACTGCGTCGGGGCATGCTTTCTGTATCGCCGTTCGGTCATGGAGCGGGTGGGGCCCTACGAGACCGAGACCTTCCTGGCGGAGGACTACGATTTCTTCTTGAGGACCTTCCTGGCCGGCTTCCGGATGCACCACCTCCGCGACGTCCTGTACCGCTACCGTGTCCACGAGGCCTCCCTGGGCTCGACCTTCGGGGCCGGTCAGGTCGACGAGGTTGCCGAGGCCGTCCGCCGCCGCCACCTCAAGCCCTGGAAGCGCGAGTGGGTCCGCCTGCGCCGGCGGGTTCGCAAGGCTCTGGGCCTGCCGACGTCCTCGTAGGAGGGCACCTGGGAGCTTCCTGCGGAGAGACCCGGAAGGCCTGCCGCCCGGGCTCGGCATCGCGCCCTCGCCAGGACGTGGTACGGGGTTCACGAACGCCAGAAAACTGTTGACAGGGCTGAGAAGGGGAGGCTATAATCCTCCAGTCGCGGGCACGTGGCAGAGAGGACAATTGCATCAGACTGTAAATCTGACGCGCGACGCGCTACGGAGGTTCGAATCCTTCCGTGCCCACCAAAGGAAACCCCGAGAAATCGGGGTTTCTTCATTTTCAGGGGGGGCGGTCTGTACCTGGTCGACGGGTCGTCTGGGCTGCAGGGTTTCGGCTCGGATGGGCGAATTTTGACCCGTTCAGGAAGGATGGCGGTGCGTTTGGGCACGTGGTTCGCTGGCGGCGATGGAGCGGCGCAGGGGAAGGCGGCGTCCACTGGGGATGTCTGTACGATCCTCGTGGTGGATGATGAGTCCGACTTCCGTGAGGTCCTCAGTTACTGTCTGGAGACTCGGGGCTTCCGTGTCCTGCAGGCGGCCAACGGACGCGAGGCCTTGGCGCGGCTGGAGGACACGCTTGGAGAGGTCTCGCTGGTCGTCACCGACATCGTGATGCCGGCCATGGATGGCCTGGAGCTGGCCGCCGAGCTGGGACGTCGTGCCCCCGAGATGCCTCTCCTGCTGATCACGGGAATGTCCGACCAGGTCCCCTGCTGCAACGGGCGCACCCTGCCCCTGCTCTTGAAACCCTTCCGCCTGAGCGAACTGCTCGGGCATGTCCGCGTCCTGCTGGGAACTTCCAACGGGGCGGGCGGACCAGACCGCCCGGGTGTCGATTAAACAAGTCGGCAACCACGCCGGGTCGGTTCCGTGGCAGGATGAAAGACATGAAGTTCTCTGAGATCCGCTCTGCTGTGACCGACCGCCTGACCTCCGTCCGTGATTGGATCGGGGACAACGTGATCGGGGAGGAACGCGACTACGGCGCCGGCGGAGCCGACGGCCGCATGCGCGACTATGCGGTCCTGGGTGGGGCAGCCGGCGCCGCCGTCGGCGGAGCCGCTGGAACCGCGCTGGGTTTCCAGGCCCAGGCCGCCGACACCATCCGCGAGGAGTGGGTTCCCCGCTCGATCGAGGACCCCAGCCTGGCGGGCTATCACGAGAGCATCACGCCCGACATCGAGCGGACCTGCACCACCGAGTGGCACACCGACTCGGACGGGAACCGCTACAGCACCGAGACCTGCACCGAGCGGACCCGAGGCTACTGGCACAACTTCAGCCCCCGGATCGACCACACCAAGGTCGGCGAGTACACCGAGCCGCGCTTCGTCCACGGATCCTTCTGGGAGCCCCTGGGGGCCGGAGTGGCCGGGGCCTTGCTGGGTGGGGTCACCGGCGTGGCCCTGGGGGCCGGCATCGCCGCTCTTCGCAACAGCCTGCAGAAGGACGCGCCGCCCAAGCAGGCTCCGCCCCTGGACACCGAGCGCCGCGAAGAGGTCCGCAACCTGGCCGGCAACGCCGTCCTGGGTGGGGCCGTCGTGGGGGCCGGAGCCGGGGCCGTCCTGGGAGCGGTGGCCGGAGGGCGCGAGATGGCTGCCCAGGAGGTCCATTCGCGGACCTGGAGCGTCCCGGTCACCGAGCATCGCTACCTGGGGGAGATCCCTTCGGACCACTACGACTTCTTCTACCCCTGGCACGACGACTGGAGCCACGGAAGCTCTCCGGTCTACCGCGAGGCTCCGGTCCTGGGGCGGGATGGCACGCCGCAGATGCAGAACGTCTCGGACACCTTCGAAACCCGACGTTACGGGCCGGTGGCGGGTGGGATCCTGGGGGGCATGGTGGGCGCCGGGGTCGGAATTGCCAGTGGCGTGGCCGTCGGAGTGGCCGCCCGGATGCTGGCGGAGCGCTCCCCCTCCGCGCAGGAGTCCGCCGACCAGACACCTGCAGCGTCTCCGGAGACGGTCCGGGACGCACCTGAGGAAGCGCCCCAGGCTTAATCCTTCCGGCTGAACCAGGCCCAGGCCAGCGAGATCCCCAGACCGACGCCCAGGCCGGTGCGGGCGGCGCGGCCCACCTTCATCTCTTCGGGCTCGGGCAACGGCTCCAGCAGTCGCAGACGCACCGCGCGGTAGGGCTCGGTGTGGCGGCGCAGGGTCTCCTGGTCACAGCGCCGGGGATCGATTCCGGCGAAGACCTTGGCGGCAAAGCCCGAGTCCTTCAGCACGCGGCGGATGGCGTCCAGGCGCTCCTGGGGGTCCTGGATCTCCTCGGCTCGGGCCAGCCACGAGCCGTCGGGAAGCCAGACTTCGGCGAAGGGATGCGCCTGGAGATTCTTCAGCCAGTCGGTCCGCCCCCCGAAGCCCGCCAGGGCCAGGATCGAGTCGCCGCAAGGCGAGTAGTTCAGGGGGGTTCGGCGCATCTCGCCGCTCTTGCGGCCGACCGTTCCCAGGACCATGATCCGGCCCGTCAGGCGATGGGTCAGGTTCATGGGGCCGCCCAGGCCGGCGTGCCACATCCAGATCATGAATCGGTTGAAGGATCGGAACCCGTCTCTGTCCATCGCGTCAGCTCCCCGGGGCGTGGCGGTCAGGGAATTCGCGCCATCGCACAGGAGTCTTCAATCCGAGCGACCCGATCCCTGGGAATGGAGTGTCGGGTGTGGGGACCGGGAGTCCGGAAGATCTCTCGGAACTTCTGGCTGGCGGTCGAGCCCGAGGCGTTCGAACCGTCCAGGCTGTTGAGGTCGACCTGGCTGAGGTCGATCTGGGGGGAGAAGGCCTGGCTGTGCAGGTCCTCGACCAGGTCCGCCGCGGACTGGTGCAGGTCCTGCTGGAGCGGGGCGACCGCGCGAGCCAGAACGCTCCCGTCGGTTCCCAACAGGAGGGCTTCCAGCCGGTCCCCGGCCAGCGAGAGCTGCAGGGGGAGACCGTCGCCGACCCCGCGGAATCGCGGAGAGCGCCCCAGGTTTCGGGCCACCTCGCGCATGGTCGGGTTGTTGTCGCCCTGAAGGGTCACGGGCAACCGGGCGCGCACCGTCCGCAACATCCCCGGGGCCTTCTGCATGGCCATCTGGAAATGGGTCAGGGCCTGGGCGCGGTCGCCGCGCTCCTCCAGAAGCTGTCCGGCGCGGGCGTGAAGGCGGGCCCGCAGCAGGGATTCGGACGCCGGAAGACTGCCCAAGGCCCGTTCCAGGTGCTGCAGGGCCGTCGAGCGGTCTCCGGACAGGGCGGCGACTTCGGCGTCGATGGCTTCCAGGAAGGGCTCCTCCAGCGGGAGCTTCTCCGGGGGATTCTGCCGGAGCTGCTGGAGGGCGGCGGCGGTCACACCCGGTCCATACAGCTCGACCAGGTCGGGACGGAACCATTCGCCCATCGAGATCGAGCCGGCCCAATAGGGGCGGAGGCTGCCCTGGATCCGGTCGTTGGCCACCGCCAGGGCGGCGACCCGACGCCCGGCGGCGCGGGCCTTCAAGCCCAACTGCAGGCGCTGGAAGGCCAGTCGCCACCATTCCAGGCCCCGCGCGGAGGCCATGCGTTCGGACAGGCGCTCGCGCCAGGCCAGCAGGGCCGAGCGCCACACCACCAGGTTCCCGGCCTCGGCCTGGTCCTTGGTGCCGGAGGTTCCGCCCCTCCGGTCGGGCCGCTGGACCAGCAGGTCCAACTGGTGCAGGCCCTCTTCGACATAGCCCAGCTCCAGCAGCAGCTCGCCGGTCATCTGCTGGGTGTCGGCCATGGACTGCTGGTACAGGAAGGGCTTGATGGCCCGTGCCCACTGGTGCATCCGGCGGGTGGCCTCCAGGGCCTCGGGATAGCGGGCCTGGGTCAGGTAGAGCCCGGCCAGGTCCAGGTAGGGGTTGGAGAAGGTCTGGTCATTGAACGGGACCGAGGTGGCCTCCCGAAAGTAGCGCTCGGCCTCGTCGTACTTGCCCAGGGCCAGGGCGGCCTCTCCCGCGTTGCGAAGATAGGTGCAGTCCAGCGGCCAGTTGTTCTGGTGAGCCTCCGCCAGCAGGCTCTGGAAGGCGTTGTAGGAGGCCTGGGCGTTGCCGTACTCCATCTCCAGGGCACCCAGGCTGTTCCAGGCGACGATCCGGGCCACCGGGTCGCCACTTCCAAAAGCCTGGGAGAGCTTCTCGCGGGCCTCGATCTCGCGGTCCAGCTTCATCAAAGGCCAGGCGAACTCGGCGGCCACCACGGGCCCTCCTCGCAGGCGGGCGAACTCCTCCAGGATGGCCAACTGGTCCTGGTAGCGGTCCATCTCCGCCAGGACCAGGCGCAACTCGAAAAGGGCCAGGGCATAGAACTGGAAGGCCTCCGAGATGCCCCGGTCCGAGGCCCTCAACGCCAGCTTTCGACCCTTCTCGAGGTGGAAGCGGGCTCGGGGGAGGTCCCCTTCCGAGCGGTGCAGCACGAAGCCCATCAGGATCTGGCCCGCATAGGATTCGGGGTCGCGGGCCAGGACCCGATCCGCCAGTTCCCGCCAGGCCACCAGGTTCTCTGGCCGGTCGATCAGGCCCGCCATCTCCTCCGCCGTGGGCGGGTCGGAGGAAGCGGCCGGGTCGCGGGCCAGGGCCGGCAGCGTGAGGATTCCCAGCACGAGCGACATCAGCATGAAGAGCAGGGCAACCCGCCAGGCAGCAGGTGCCCTGGGGGGCGTCCGGAGGCTTCTGACCCGGCAGGCTGCCGGTGCGGGGTGGTTCAGCCGACTCATCTCAGGGTCGAGCGGGTCAGGATCTCCATGGCCGGGCGGGTGCACTCGCGGATCACCTCCGAGGCGTCGTCGATTCCCGGTGCCAGTTCCATGCGGTGGGCGAAGACGAAGGGAGCCAGGTAGGCCACATCCTCCGCCGTGACGTAGTCCCGCCCTCGCTTCAACGCGCAAGCCTGCAGGGCTGGCAGCATCAACACCAGGCTGCGCGTCGAGACGCCCTGGGTGACGTGCGGCGACTCGCGGATCGAGCGGGCCATGTCCACCAGGCAGGTGTGGATGCGTTCGTCCACGTGGACGAAGGATTCGACCGTGCGGCGGGCCAGCACCACGGCCGAGCGGCTCACCCGCGGCAGTTCCTGGCCGGGGGCCTGCCGGCGCTCCCGGGCGCTGCGCAGGACGTCCAGTTCGGCCTCCCTCTCGATGTAGTCCATGCGGATCTTGAAGAGGAAGCGGTCGTGCTGGGCCACCGGCAGCGGGTAGGTGCCGGCCTGGTCGCGCGGGTTCTGGGTGGCCACCACGAAGAAGAGCTCGTCCAAGGGGTGGGAGACGTTGTCGACGGTCACCTGCTTCTCGGCCATGGCCTCGAGCATGGCCGCCTGGACCTTGGGCGAGGTGCGATTGATCTCGTCCGCCAGGACGATGTGGGCGAAGAGGGGGCCCGGACGGAAGCTGAACGAGCCCGTGTCGGGGTCGAAGACCGTCACGCCGGTGATGTCCGAAGGCAGGAGATCCGGCGTGAACTGGATCCGGCGGAAGGCGACGATCTCGTCGTGGGGCTGGTCGTCCTCGATCGAGTCCCCCAGGGCCTTGGCCAGGGTCGTCTTGCCCGAGCCCGGATAGTCCTCCAGAAGGACGTGACCGTCCGCCAGGAGCGCGGTCAGCAGCAGGTCGATGACCGCCTCCCGCCCGCGGATGGCGTGTTGCAGGCGTCTCTCCAGGGTCTGGGCCAGTTCGTAGGCCTGGTCCAGGAGCGTGCCGCGATTGGCCGGGATGGTGCTGGTATTCAAGCCGGGGACCTCCGAGGTTTGTTCTCTAGCGGACGAAGAGCCAGGAGAAGGGGTTGAGCAGGCCCAGGAGGCGGCGCCAGAAGGGGGTGCTCCGCCGGATCTGCCGGGCCAGGTTGCGGTAGTGCTCGAGCAGCTCTCGAGCTTCCGGCGGGCTGGGGTTCCGGGGATCTCCCAGGGCCTCGCGCATGCGGAATTCGGTCAGTGGGGCCAGGGCTTCGAAGCGATTTCCCTGATCCCGGGCAAAGCGCTCGCGGGTGTCTCCGAAGGGCCGGAGGACGCCCACGTCGGCCAGGCAGTCCAAGGCGGCCCGGAAGGTGCGCAGGGTCCGCGTGCTCTCCGGACCGACGTAGGGGCCGAGTCGGCGGACGACCTTTCCGACCCCGGCGGCCAGGATGCCCAGGACCAGGAGGATGCCTGCCCCGCGGGCCAGGACGGCCAGAGCCTTGCGTGCCAGTGCGTTCAGATCGCGCTTGGCCTGGGGCCGGCCTTCCTGGCTGGGAGCCTCCTTGCGGGCCAGTTGCCCCAGCATCCGTTGCAGGTCGGCGTCGGGGGGCGGGGGAGGCCGCGCGTCGGTGCGCTGCGGAGAGACGTCCAGCGGGACCCATCCCACCCCTTCGAGGTAGATCTCGCACCAGGCGTGCGAGTTGGCGTCCTGCAGCAGCAAGGCCGACCCCTCGAAGCGGTAGCGGGCATCCGCCGCGTAGCCCGTGGCCACGCGCGCCGGAATCCCCAACGAGCGCACCAGGTGGGTGGCCGCGTGGGCGAAGTGCACGCAGTAGCCCACCTTGTCTCCGAACAGGAACCGGGCCACCGCGTCGTCGGAGTCCAGGATCCGCTGGCTGAGGCTGTAGGTCCCCTCGGTCTCCAACCAGAGCTTGACCATCACGGCCTGGGCCAGGGGGTCCTCGCGATACTGCTCCTGCAGGCGGCCCACGATCTCGGTAGCCAGCCTGCGATAGCGCGGATCCTCCGGGGTCCGGGTGTAGTGGGACCACACCTGCCGCGACCAGAGAGGATTTCCGGCGCGGCGCCCCATCAAGGCCGAGAGATCCCCGATGAAGGCCGCGGACTCGACCTTGTAGGCACGGACGAAGTGGTAGGGGTCGGGGTTCCCGCTGGCTTCCATGCGGGTCGGGTTGATCAGGCCGATCGGCAGGGGGTGGGCGATGATCAGGTTGACGGTGGTCCGGACGGTCCGCGTCAGGCTGGAGTCGGTGGGCTCGGGGACGATGCCCACTCCGCCGGGCTGGGCCTCGGGGCCCGCCGCCGGGAAGCGCGAGGGCACGTCCCGGTCAGCCAGGCCTGTCGTATCAGGCACCAGGCGGGCTCCGTTGAACATGCTCATGGTCTTCTGGCGGAAGTAGTAGAAGCCGTCGGTGGGAGTGAAGTCGTCGTGGAAGAGGACCAGGGCCACGGGCTTGGGCTGGCCCTGCTCGCCCTTGTCTTCGGGCTCAGGAGGCTTCTGGCGGGGCTTCTCCTTCCCGTTCGGATCCTGCTCCATCGGAGGGGGCGGCTTGCCCTCCTGCTCCTGCTGGCCGTTCTGGCCCATGGGCTTCTGCTCGGGGGCCAGTTGCTGAAGTCGGTTCAGGGGCAGCAGGACCGTCACCAGGAAGCCCAGCATCAGCAGAAGACCCAGGTCGATCAGGGTATTGCGCCGATTGAAGCGTCCCACCGACAGAACCAGGAGGGTGGCTGCCGTCAGGGCCCCGGCGGCCATCAGGAAGGGGACGGGATCCCAGCCCTGGGACCAGAGCGGGTCCACAAAGAAGTGGGGACGGCTGATGAATCCGTCGCGGTGGGCCGAGAGCGGGGTGATCAGCGCCAGGCAGACCAGCGCCAGCTCCACGGCCATGAACGAGGCATGGCGCACGGTGGCCGCGTGCAGGCACCCCACCAGGACGAGTCCGCCCAGGAACCAGGTGGTTCCATCGGCCAGGCCGTAGGCCAGTTCCGGGCCGAAGAACCCCGCCAGGATCCGGCTGCGGGTGGGCAGGCCCGCCACCCACAGCCCGACGCCTCCCAGGAGCGAGCCTCCGATCAGGATGGTCGGGGTGCGCAGGCGGGTCCTGGCCAGCAGCGGGCCCGAGAGGAATCCGGCAAAGCCTCCCAGGAAGCCGCCCAGGATCCCCGTCGAGACGCTGATGCTCCAGGCGCCGATGGCCAGGGCCAGCCCCCAGACCAGGGCTCCCACCAGGCGCTTGAGGGCCAGGTTCCAGTCGAGCTTCATCTGGCTCCTCCGCGGCCTGGCCGAGCCTGGACCTTGAGATACTGCCGGGCGTCGGCCACCACCCGACCCTCCTTGCGGTCGCACAGGACCATCGGGGCGCGGGCGCTCTGCAGGGCCTCGGCCAGCCTCAGGGGATCGGCCGGCATGGTCGGTTCCGGGCGCAACAAGAGTCTCTTCCACAGTGGCGGGTGCTCCAGGCTGGTCTGCAACCCGTCCAGGCCCACCATCCAGGTCAGGCCCAATCGGGAACCGGCCACCGCCCGGCGCACCTCCTCCAGCCACTCGCCGCTGGCGGCCGGCAGGAAGACCAGGCAGTTCTGGTACCCGTCGGTCTCGGCACGCTTGAGGAAGGCGGCCAGTCCCGGCGGGCCGGTGTCGGGATTGCCCGAGCGGGCGAGGATCTCCAGGGCGCTGTCCAGGTTCTCGGCGAAGCCCGGGCTGCCGTCCGCTCCGAACCGCCAACCCTCCCCCAGCATGCGTCGCTCCAGGACCACCCGGGCCAGGCCGGCGCTGGGTTCGTCCGAGGGGCCCGCCACCAGGTAGGCGCAGGTGCGCGGCTGGGCGGTCAGGGCCCGCTCGGGCATGCGCACCATCAGGCGGCGGTTGCGGGCGAAGACCTTCCACAGGATGTTCCGGGCCGAGTCGCCCGGGGCATACTGGCGCATCTCCACCCGGTCACCGTGGGCGTCCCCGAAGGGGTCGGGGTGGTCCTCGCCACCCACCAGGCTGCGCAGGACGGTGGTCTGGTCCAGTCGCCCCCGGTCGGGAAGGATCATCACCCGGCTGGGCCGTTCGAAGCGCCAGACCACGCGGGCCATCCCCAGGACGTCGCGGACCTGGACTCGGCGGATGAGCCCGTCCACCAGGCAGCGCCGGCGCGGTCGCACCTCTTCGGAGACCTGCCGCCAGCGCGAGACGGTGCGTACCTCGACCTCGGGTGGGGTGAGCCACTCCCAGCTCAGCTCGATGAAGGGGAGCAGGGGAGCCCGCCAACGGATGCCGGTCCGCCGCGCGTAGTTGGCTTCCAGGCGCAGGAAGGCGTCGTCGAAGTGCGCGCGTCGCAGGGCGCGGGCGGTGAGGGCGGCGCCCAGGCCGACGGCCAGGATCATCCCCACGGCCAGCAGAGCCAGCACCAGGGTGGCCGGCAGGAGGACCACGTCCTTGTGCAGGACGCCCAGATACCAGAACCCCGCGGCGCACAGGCCCAGGACGAAGAGCCCGGCCATGGTGGCGGGGAAAAGGTCCAGGACAGGGCGAAGCCGGGCCGCCAGCCGCGAAACCAGCCGGCCTGCCCCCATCAGCCAGCGGAAGGCCGTGGATCGTGGAACGTCGTGGATCATGGGCAACGGGTTTCGGGGCCTCCATCATGAGGACCTGTGTCGATCAACCTCACTGCGACCCGGGAGGTTTCCTCCAGAAGCAGGCTCGCCGGCACCCCGCAGCTCAGGGGCGCGCGGTCATCGGCTCCCCCGGGCGGAACGAGTTCACCAGGCGGAAGAAGCACTCGTCGGCCTCCTGAAGCAGCAAGACCAGTTCCAGGGCCTGCCGTCCCCCGGGCAGGGGAAGGTAGATCGACGGGCCGTGGTAGCCGCCATCCTGGAGTTTCCAGACGGCCAGGTAGCCCGTCACCCCGCCCACATCCAGGGGCTCGAAGCGCTCCAGGGAGACGGCCCCGGGAATGGTGGCCCGGCCCGCGGACCGGGCGAACCCCCGGAATGAGCCCCCCGGCGTCTCGGGGATGGGACGCAGCCAGGCTCGGACGGCCAGCTCCGGGCCTTCTCGGAGTTCGAAGCCCTGGGGAACGTTCTTGAGGGTCCACCTGGCCGGGTGGGAGAGGCTGTACCCGGCTTGGGAATCCTCGTGGAGGGTCCACGGCTCCTGTTCCTTCAATGACTGGCCCCGCAGCAACTGGAAGCTGCCCAGGACCTTCTCCAGGGTCTCCTCGTGGCCGGCCGTGGCGAAGAGCGTGACCCGGTAGGAGCCGGAAGGCATCCTCAGGTAGACCAGGCGCTGAATCCCCTCCGGTCCGGTGCGGCGGAAGAGGCGCGCGGGGTGACCGGCCACCCGCCCGGGCTCCTCCTGGAATCCCCGCTCCATCAGACCTTCGATCTCCCCGCCGGGAACCTCCTCCAACCACGTGATCACCACTCCCAGGTGGCCTGAAGGGTCGCGAAAGCCTCCACCCAGCGGCCAGGCGGGCCTGACGTCGGGAATGCGGAGCCAGTCCTCGGGAGTCTCGACGGCCCAACCGGGCCGCGAGTCCTGGACCAGATCCCGGTTCTCGTGCCGGCTCCAGCCGGCGGCGTCAGCGGGCAGCATGGATAGAAGGAAGAGCACGATGAGGGCGAGGATGCGCACCGCCGGGTCTTCCGGGCCCGGTCGAACGATCCTGCCCGCGCGTCAAGCCCGGCGCGGGTCGATCGCGTAGCGCGCGCCCAGGCCCTGACCCTCGGCCACCACGCCCTCGCGGGCGTTGGCCGCCAGGTGGCGGGCCACGTGGAAGACCGTCTCGACCTGCTCGGGGTGGCCCAGGGCACGGGCCATCTCCTCGCAGGTCATGGGGCTCTTGGCGGCCTGTAGCAGCGTCACCATCTCCTGCTGCAGGGCCAGCACCGCTCCGGCGGCCAGCTTGCCGGCCTCAACCCCCGGCTGGTGGTAGGCGTTGATGCCCACCAGCGAGGCGTACAACCCGACGGCCCGCTCATACAGGGCGACCAGCATGCCCAAGGTGAAGGGGTTGACCTCGGGAATCGTGACCGTCAGCGAGAGCCGCCCCTTCTCGGAGAGGGCCTCCCGGGTTCCCTGCCAGAAGCCGGAGAGGAAGTCCCCCGTGGTGATCCCGTCCTCCACCTCCATCGAGGAGCGCTCGCGGTTCTTCAGCACCACCAGGAAGGTGGCGAAGAAGTTGTCGATCCCATCGCGCAGTTGCTGGACGTAGGCGTGCTGGTCGGTGCTGCCCTTGTTGCCGTAGACGGCGATCCCCTGGTGGACCGTCCGCCCCTCCAGGTCGGTCTCCTTGCCCAGGGACTCCATCACCAGTTGTTGGAGGTAGCGCGAGAAGAGCTCCAGCCGGTCACAGTAGGGGAGGACCACCATGTCCTTCTCGCCCCGGCCGTGGGTGGCGCGATGCCAGGATAGGGCCAGGAGGGCAGCCGGATTCTGGCGGATGTCCCGGTTGCGGGTCAGGCGGTCTGCCGCCGCGGCGCCCTCCAGGATCGCCTCCACCTGGAAGCCCTGCAAGGCCGCGGGCAGAAGCCCCACCGCCGAGAGTTCGGAGGTGCGCCCACCGACCCAATCCCACATCGGGAACCTCTCCAGCCAGCCGTGGACCTGGGCATAACGGTCCAGTTGGCTGCCTGCTCCGGTGACGGCCACGGCGTGCAGGCCGAAGCGCAGGCCCGCCCGGTCGTAGGCGTTCTGGGCTTCCAGCATGCCGTTCCTGGTCTCCTTGGTCCCGCCCGACTTGGAGATCACCACGGTCAGCGTCCGATGCAGATCGCCTCCGATCTCGTCCAGAACCCGGTCCATGCCGTCCGGATCCGTGTTGTCGAAGAAGTGGATCTGCATGGGGTCGTCCGGTGAGGCCAGGGCAGAGGCCACGAATTGGGGCCCCAGGGCCGAGCCGCCGATGCCGATCGAGAGGATCCGGGTGAAGCGCTCGGCCCGCTCGGGGCGGAGCCTCCCGTCGTGGACCAGCGACGCGAAGTGTCGGATCCGGGTCAGGGTGCTGCGGATCTCTTCGGTGATCTCAGGAGTCGGGGCCAGCTCCGGCGCGCGCAGCCAGTAGTGCCCGACCATCCGGTTCTCGTCGGGGTTGGCCAGGGCGCCCTTCTCCAGCTCCTCCATGGAGGCCAGGGCCCGCTGCATGGGCTCTTCCATCTGGCCAAGGAAGTCCTCGTCGAGGTTCATCCGGCTGACGTCCAGGGCCAGGCCGGTGCCGGGATCCTCGTAGAACAGCTCCTGGAAGCGCTGCCAGTTGCGGGTCTGGACTTCGGTCATAGGGGGCCCCCTTCGAGTCTGGGAATGGCCCCGGCCCTTCGCGGTTCAGGAAGGCAACCCCTACCGGGCTCCAGCCTGACCCGGATGAAGCGGGGGCGATAGAGGTCGGCGTCCCGGACCACCCGCTCGGGGTCCAGGGCGTTGAGGTTGTAGGAGATCAGCAGTCCGCCGGGACCCGACAGGGAAGGGTGGGCCTTGGCGTTGTAGGCGAAGACCCCGTCGGCCGCCTCGGGAGCCGTCAGGAGTTTCTGGGCCAGGCTCCAGGGCCCGTGCGGGGCAGGCGCCGTGCGCAGCAGCACCTGCGAGGACAGGTCCGCCGGGCCGCTGACCAGCACCCAGTCGCCGCTCGGGTCGCGATGGACCGAGAGCTCGTTGGAGACGTCCTCGGCCAGGCCCGCGGCCTCTTCGGGATCCCGGCTCCACCCCGTCCCCGTGAAGAAGCGCCAGGTGCCGAACCGGGCCAGGTGGCCCCGGGGGGCCCGGGCCAACAGCAGGCTCTTCCCGCCGGGGTGGGCCTGGGAGTCCCGAACCCCGTAGATCAGGACCCAGGGGCCATCTTGGATCAGGGCGTTCCCCCAGGCGGTCACCGAATCCGGCGTGGAGCGGAAGTGTGGGACCCGGGTCAGGCTCTCCGTTCGGGGAGTCGGGTCCAGGTGCAGGACGGCCAGATCCAGCCCCACCTGTCGGAAGCCGAAGGCGTCGTCCCGGGGGACGGCCTGGAACCTCCCCAGGACGACCTGGACCTTCTCCGAGTCCAGGGCCACGCCGTGGTAGGGCCAGAACCACTCGTCGTGACGCCCGGGGCGCTCCAGGAAGAAGGGCTCGGCGAAGAACCGCAGGTCGCGGGGTTCCCTGCCCGGCTGCAGGGCGACCGAGTTGCGCGCCATCCAGGTCTCGGGTGAGCGCGCTCCCCCGGGCAGGACCCCTCCGAAGAAGGTGTCGCCGAAGAGCCAGAGGGTACGCCCGTCGGGAAGCGGGACCGAGTAGGTCCCGTCGGCACCGCTCCACCCCCTGGTGCGCCGGAAGGCCTCCGTGAAGTCTGGAGCCGGGAGGACCTGCCAGGCGCCGGCCGTCAGGAGGAGCGCCAGGAGGGGGAGAAGCAGGAGGCGCGGCGTGCGGGCCCCGGCGAAGGGATGTCTCATGGGTCTGGTGGATCTCCTCGTCGGGCTCCACGGCCCAGGGCCTCGGCCAGGAGGTCCTGCCAGGCGACGAGGTCCTCCAGGCGGGCGTGGGCGTTGGCCCCGCTGGGGTTGGGAAGCACCCAGACCTCCGCGCCGGCCAGGGTCAACCCCTGTCTTCCGGCCAGGACCCGACGCGGCTTGCGCCCCAGGGCGTGCTCCAGGAAGGCCCGATAACCGGTCAGGCCCTGGAAGCAGACGATCCGGGCGGGGTGCAGGGCCAGCCGCTCGGAGAGGCGCGGGACCCCGAGCCGATAGTCCTCGAGCGTCAGCTCGCTGGCCTTGGCGGTCGGTCGCTTGACCACGTCGGTCAGGCCCAGCCCGAAGCGCGGGAACTCGACGTCATGTCGGGGTTCCACCCGCTCGATCCCCAGGGCCTCGCGCAGGGGCCGGCTGAGGCGCGAGCGCGTGAAGGCCGGCCAGAAGCGGTTGTGGGGCCGGGCAAAGTAGTGGCCCTTCTCGACGGCATACCGGCTGGGGTTGATGCCCACCAGGATCAGGTCCAGCGGGCCGCTGCCCAGGAGGTCGGGGATGGTCTTCCACTCGTCGCCCATGAGGGCGGCTTCCCGGGGGTGGGCAAAGGTCCCTTCTCGCTGGGAGGGCAGCAGCCAGGCCGCCGACAAGTCCCTCAAAGGATGCCTCCGTGCCTGTGGGAACGGGCTCTTGGGCCCTCTCGGCAGGCTCCTTTCCGGAACGCGAAAATCGATGGCATTCGGGGTTGCGCCCTCGCGAGTCACCTGCTATACTCAGCGCGCCTCGGGGTGTAGCTCAGCTTGGATAGAGCGCTAGCATGGGGCGCTAGAGGCCCCCGGTTCAAATCCGGGCACTCCGACCAGCGGACAAACAAGTGGCAGACAGGGTCAACTCCATCTCGAGTTGGCCCTGTCCTGTTTTTAGGTCCAACCTCAGGCGGAACCACTCACGCACGACAAAGACCTGACGGGACCGGTGATGCAGGGCCTGAGCATGCAAGGAGGAGCCGTGGGAGATATCAACACCACCACCGAGTTCCGGGCGTCTGGAGACGAGGCCGGCTTCCTTCGGTCTCGGAGGTCGAGCCAGAGGGGCTTGTCGGCTCTCCAGAGCCTGACTCTTCCGGGTGGTCCTTCTTCCACTGCTTGTGGAACTCGGAGAAGGTCGGAAGGTTGAGGTCTCCCGGAGGGGGCTTTGGCCGGCAGGTTTCGCGCACCAGGGCCTGGATGGCCTTCCACCCCAGCGTGACGCCGAAGACCTCGAATAACAGGAACAGGAATGCGATGGCCGAGCCTTTGAAGACCAGGGCCAGCGCCAGCAGGTTCACTCCCACCAGAACGAACCCACCGATGCATCCGAGGAAGGCGTTGACGATCGACATCTCCTCTCGAGCCTACCACGATGGGCAACGTGTCGGCGGTTTCCATGAAGTTCGGGCCCAGGGGGCGCGTCGGGCTGCCTTCCCTCCCCCTGGGCAGGACCTCCCCGGCTGTTTCAGAAGAGACGCTTCTTTCGGGCAGACCGACTGGTTCCTGAGATCGCGGAACTGAAGGCCTGACGCTGCGTTTGATTCGGGATGTCAGGCTCTCTCTGTATCCAGGTCCGCGGCTCGGCGCAACCCTTCGGGCTGGTGGAGGGCTTGAGGCAAGGTGCTTTTCAACTCCCTGGATTTCCTGGTCTTCCTGGCCGTGGTGTATGGCATGTTCCTGGCACTGCCCCGCAGGTTCCGGAAGTGGCTTCTTCTGGCGGCCTCCTGGTTCTTCTACGGCTATTGGAGCCTGAAGTTCCTCGGCCTCATGGTCGCGACCACGGCCGTGGACTGGTGGATCGGTTTGGCCCTGGACGATCCCCGACGGCCGCGCCGCACCGGGTTGGTGGTCCTCAGTGTGGTGGTCAATCTGGGCCTCTTGGGCGCCTTCAAGTACTTCAACTTCTTCGCCGGTGAGCTCCAGGCGCTCCTGACGCTTTCGGGAGCCCACCTGCCCCTGCCCGTGCTGGAGAGCGTCCTGCCGGTCGGGATGTCCTTCTACGTCTTCCAGTCGATGGGCTACACGATCGACGTGTACCGCGGCGCCCTGAGGGCCACCCGGGACTTCTCCCTCTTCGCCCTGTTCGTCTCGTTCTTCCCGCAACTGGTGGCGGGGCCGATCGAGCGGGCCGGGAATCTGCTGGGTCAGTTCGCCGCCACCCCGGATCCCACCTCAGGCCAGCGCTCGCGGGGTGTCCGGTTGATCCTGTGGGGTTACTTCAAGAAGGTGGTGGTGGCGGACAACCTGGCGCTGGTAGTCCAGCAGGTCTTCGACTCGCCGGGGACGGCCGGCAGCTTCCTGGTCCTGCTGGCGACCTACGCCTTCACCCTGCAAATCTACTGCGACTTCTCCGGCTATACGGACATCGCCCGGGGCCTGGCACGCTTGTTCGGAATCGAGTTGATGGAGAACTTCCGCTTCCCCTTCTTCGCCACCAGTCCACGGGATTTCTGGCACCGTTGGCACATCAGCCTGTCGACCTGGTTGCGCGACTATCTGTATCTTCCCCTGGGGGGAAGTCGGCTCGGGGTCGCGCGCACCGGCTTCAACCTCATGTTGACGATGCTGCTGTGTGGATTGTGGCACGGCGCCAACTGGACCTTCGTGGTCTGGGGGGGCTATCACGGGCTGGGGCTGCTCGCCCACAGGCTGTTTCCGCCCTTGCGTCTGGGCGTCCTGGGGAAGCCCGTGGCCTGGTTGGGGACATTCTTGTTCGTCTGCTTGGGATTCCTGGTCTTCCGAGCGCACTCACTGGGGCAGGCCGTCGGTCTGCTCGCCGGCGCGGCCGCCTTCCCGTCACCTGGCCCGGGAGAGCTGGGCGCTTTGTCGAAGGTCGTGCTGTTGACCATGCCGGTCTGGGGCATCGAGGCCCTTCAACGCCTGACGGGGGACCGGGAGCTCCTCCCGCGCCTGTGGCCCCCCTTCCAGGCCCTGGCGACCGCTGGCCTGCTGGTCGCGATTCTCATCCTGGGAGAGCCTGATGGCCGACCCTTCATCTACTTCCAGTTCTAGGGGCCCGGTCGGAAACCTCGACCGAGCATCGTCGAGGGATTTTTTGTCCCCGCCAGGAGCAAAAAGTTGCGGTTTGCTTGAGGCAAATGAGACTTTTTGCGACACAGCGGGGGCGGAAAAGACCCGACGAGGCGACCGAGGGGTTTCCGTCTGGGTTCCTAGTCCCCCTCGCCCTCGTTGCCTGCGGACTCGCTGGCTGTTCCTGGGCTGGTTGTTGGCGCTCGTTCTTCTGGAGGCGGCCGTCGTCCAGTCCGGATTCCTGTGGAGCGATTTCCCCCTTCGTCTGGGGGAGTTCGGTCGCAGCCGGACGGGGGGGAAGCCTGAGATCACCATCCTCGGAACCTGCCTGGCCGGCAACCTGCGGCCTCGATTCCTGGAACTCCAGTTGGGAGGAGGGGTGAGGGTCCACAACCTGTCTCACGGGGATGCCTTTGCCCTGAACTGGTACCTCATCGCGCTCAACCACGTCTTGAAGGGGCAAGGGGACCGGACGATCGTCCTGGCCACCAGTCCTGGCGACCTGCTGACTCCGGTCTGGGGGCCCGAAGGAGAGGCCGGTGTCCTGGACCTGGCCACCTGGTCGGACATGCCCTTTGTGCTCCGGACGGCTGCAGGCTCTGGGGGTGGGCCGCTCCATCTGCTCCTGGGCAGGTCCTGGCGGACCTATCGATATCGGCATTTCCTGGGCTTGATGCTGTGGCGGAGCCTGGGGGTGCGGGAGGCCTCCCTGAACAGGTCTTCAGGGGGTGTCCCTGTCGAGGGCGGCTGGAACGCGGAGGGCAGCGCGGAGGTCCAGCTCAGCGGAGAGGATCTGGCTGCCGAGACTCGCGCCACCCTCGAGAGGGAGGCCCGGGCGCTGAATTGTCTGAAGCACCTGCTGGAGGCGGCACGGAAGAACCGGACTCGGGTCCTTCTCGTCCCGTTGCCGGCGCGCGAGGCCTCGGCGCAGGCCAGGGACGCCTATGTCTGGCAGGCCATCGCGCCCCTGAAGGCACGAATTCTCGATGTTCGCAGCCGGGCGCGGATGCTTCCCGGTGATTTCAGGGACGACCGGCACCTGAACCTCCGAGGAACCCGGAAGTTCTGTCGCGCCCTGGCCAGGGCCCTGAAGCAGGAGCTCCGCCTCCCGGTGGCTGGCGGGGCCCGGCCCTGAGCCCGGCGACCCCCGAACAATGAAAGAGGCGGTCCCGTCGGGCGGGCCGCCTCTTCGATTCAGGCCGGAACGAATCTAGTGGAACTCGTCGTAGCTGGTGTAGCCGTCGGGGCCGCTGAAGCCGCCGCTGTCGCGGCTGCCACCGAAGTCGGGATCACTGGTGTCGTCCGGGCCGCCCGAGTTGCGCGACGGGGTGTAGGTGTCGCGGCCGTAATCCGGGCAACCGTCCGTCTCGCGGGTCGGGTAGTCCGGCATCTTCTGGGCGGCCAGGTTCGTTGCTCCGATTTTCATCCGTTCGACCTCCATCCTGGTGTTGGGCTCATCTTACCATGCCCTCTCCGCGGAGTTGTGAACCGGGTGTTGCCAGGAAGAATCCTGGCAGGCGCGGCCAGGTCTGCTATAATCCCCGCATGTCCACGGGTCTGCCGAAGGTTCTGCTGGTCAAGTACCACGACACCAATATCCGCCCCATCCCGGATCACGCGGAGAGGACCCTGCAACTCTTCCCCTCCCTGGGGATCCTGTACCTGGCAGGGGTCCTGCGCGAGGAGGGCTTTCCCGTCGAGGTCCTGGACGCCAATGCCGAGAATCTCTCGGCGCAGGAGTTTCACCAGAGGGTCCGCGATTCGAAGGCCCGGATCGTGGGCCTCACGTCCATGACGGCCGGCTGGCCTTCTACGATCGAGGGGGCCGGGATCGTCCGGAAGGCCCTGCCGGAGGCCCTGGTCGTGGTGGGTGGTCCGCAGTTGTCGATCCACCCCGAACTCTGCCTGAGTTTTCCCCAACTCGACCTCGGAGTGTGCGGCGACGGGGAGGAGACCCTGCTGGAGGTGGCTCGAGCCCTGGCTGGGGGGACCTCGCTGGAAGAGATTCCGGGTACGGTGGTCAAGTTCGACGGCGAGATCCGCAAGAACCCTGATCGCACCTGGCATCGCGACATCGATCGCTATCCCTTTCCGGCGGTGGAGCTGCTGGACTGGAGCCTGTATCGGGCTTTGACCGTCCAGACGCCCTTCTATACGATGGTGACCACCCGAGGCTGCCCCTTCAAGTGCCGCTTCTGCAGCCAGATCTATGCCGGCAACACCGTCCGCTTCCGCTCGCCCGAGAACGTGGTGGATGAGATCGAGCTCTACGTGCGGAAACACGGGGCCCGGGAGATCGTCTTCTTCGACGAGACCTTCACCCTGAACAAAGCCCGTGTCATGAAGATCTGTGAGCTGATCCGCGAGCGCGGCCTGGTCTTCCGATTCGACATGCGGACACGGGTGGATTCACTGGACGAGGAGATGGTTCTGGCCCTGAGAGAGGCTGGAGGACAGCGCGTCCACTTCGGGATCGAGTCGGGGTCCCAGG
>NZ_SIJA01000073.1:0-9194 GCF_012062385.1 Methanocorpusculum sp. GPch4
CTACTATATAAATTAGTAACGCACTAGGTAGGTAGTTATTCCGGGGGTATCGTTTTTTCCAGGCGCCTCCCTATTGATTTATATACTATGACTGCATGAAGGAGAAAATACGCCGGATCCTGCCGATTTCGATTTTTACCCACGAAAAATCATCATTAAAAAATGGTCAAAATTGATCGGCGGAAGGTGATTTTGGAATCGAAACACCTATTTGCGAATGGAAAAATGAACAAAATTTAATCGGGGGAAATATTTCCGGGAAGGGTCCCAGGATCCCTGATATTATTCGGGAAGGAGATTGTCAAGTGTGGATGCATGAGAAAAACCAACCGCGAATCGGCGCGAATCCGCCCTACGGGCGAGAGAATCGGATTTGCTGATCCTCACTCTCGCTCGTCGTGTCTAGTCGCAAGGCAAAGCCTTGCTCCGCTAAGGTTGTCCGCTTTCAGCGTCCAACCCGCTATCAACACGACGGCTCGTCCCTTCATCGGGAACGTTCGGGCAAATCCTGTCGCCGCCCCAGCGGCTCCCAACGGATATTCCTCTCTCCGTCTCATTTTGCGTTTGTCAAAAAAGAACTATGATCATACATGTAATGATCAATGAACATCTCTCTCACAGGAGGCGCTGGGGCGCCGACAGGATTTGCCCGAACGGTCCCGCAAATCTAAAGATTTGCTACGCTAAGGTCGTCCGCGTTCCGCGTCCAACCCGCTCCCGATGAAGGGACGAGCAAGACAGCGAAGCTGGATTGCGAGAGTGAGGATAAGCAAATCCGATTATCTCGCCCGTAGGGCGGATTCGCGCCGATTCGCGGTTTGTTCTTTCTCATGTATCCACACCCGACCTTACCCTTCCCGAATTGGATTCGCGCCGATTCAAGCGAGCGAAGCGAAGCGGAGAGCAAACTGAAAGTTTGCGAACGCGGTTTGTTCTATCTCATGTATCCACACTCAGCCGTACACGTCCCGAATCACACTCCCAGCCGACAAATCCTTCCGCCCCTGTTCTCCTTTTCGTGATTTTAGTTGGCGGGTCGGAGAACAAGCGAGGGCTGTAAGCCTGAAGCGGAGAGCAAACCGAAGGTTTGTGAACAAGTCGACGACCTTAGCTGAGCAAAGTGAAGCTTTGCGAGTGGGCGGGTTGGACGCGGACGACCTCAGCTGAGCAAGTTCGAAACATTCGCGAGTAAATGCCGTCACGAAGAATAGCATCGTCCTGAACGAAGTGATCTGCGTCCGCTTCCGGGAGAAAAAAAAGGAATTGGTTAAACCGGGAGTACCCGGCGGCCGAAGACGTCATTGATGATGGCTCCGACACCCATATAGAGCGCAAGGGCGCCTGCCACGATACCGGTTACGCCTGCCAGGGTATGGATCAGGTGAATACCGGTCAGGTTTGCAGCCACAAGCAGCACCACCAGAAGGAGGACCGCTGCGAAGGTGACCTGCAGGAGCCGGTGCATCTTCAGAGTGCAGATAAACAGCCCGAAAATCAAAAGACCCCAGACGGAGAGAAATGCTGCGAGATCCACTGCGGTTGGTGCCGCTGCAAGACCAAGCGCCGGCAGAATCGAGATAGCCGCAAAGGATATCCAGAAGAGCCCGAAGCTCCCGAAGGTGACCATCCCGAAGGTATTGTTCTTCTTCCACTCCATGATGCCAACGATGAGCTGGGCAAGTCCGCCATAGAACAGCGCCATCGCGATGATGGGACTTGTCAGATCAGTTATTCCGGCATTGTGGAGACTGAGCAGAATCGTGGTCGTCCCAAATGCACAAAGACCGAATGGTGCAGGATTGGCGGTATTGTCCATCAGGAAGAGATTGTTTCTGTTCTTTTCTTCGATATGGTCCATAAACTATTCACATTCTCCAAAAATGATACACTAGATCTCCTTATTTTGGAAACCGGCGCACCAACGTACTATCGTTGTGGGGATAAGTATATATTAGTTATGTAACTGGTAAGGTCCTCAATAACAAATATTATAACTCTGACCAGATTTTTGAACCCTGTTTTTAGCAAATATGTTCATAATGCCGATCGCTCCATACTATATCAGAGTAAGTAATGAGGTCGGTACCTGACTTTGACAGCTGTAAATCGTATCCGGAACCAGATAGGGGTCCAGGAAAACAGGATATCCCGCCGCGAAACTCCTTTGAGAAAAAAAGATGAAAAAAATTCCGCAGAAGCTCACTTTCCTTCGACAAACCCTCTCAGGTCCATCTCAAAAGCAACTGCCTGATGTTCGAGTCCGAACCCGACAAGAACATCCGGATTGATCTCGCCAAAAACGCCGACCTTCTCTCCGGAGACGTAAATATCGCCGCGTCTTCCGGGAATGAACGCATCATCTGATGACTCCCGGACCTCGTATTCGATCGACATCATCTGCGAGAATGCATCCATCACGGCGTATATCTCCGAAAAGTCCGCAGCCGTATGGATAGAAGCCGCTGCCATCTTCGGGGAGGTGACCAGATCCTCCACCACATCCCCGCAGGCAAAGATCCTCTGCGGAAGTTCGCGTGAACGGTTGATCGAGAGCGACTCCATCAGAAGCGGCAGGATATCGGTTCGAATGATCGTCTGGTCCTCGCTGATCGGATGAAGAACATGGAGCGCCGCCGGGTTCTCCGGTCTGTGCATCATCTTGTAGGAGAGTTCCCCGCTCGTAAGGGTGAACGGCGTGTTCTCGATATACGACAACCCGACCATGATATTTCTGACAAGGCTGTAGAGTTTCTGGACCGGGTGCGGTTTTCCTACAGTGAAACTCGGCGGGAGGCTCGTTTCGATCTTATCATACCCGTAAGCGATCGCTGCATCCTCATACACATCATGATCATGCATGATGTCGGCACGATAACAGGGTATCTCGACGGCGACCCTGTCCTCATCGATCACCTCGGCGCCAAACCTCATCTTCATAAGAAGTTCGGTCATCTGCGGAGCAGTCAGCGGGATCCCGGTCAGTTTACTGCATGCGGAGACGGAAACGATCCGCTTGTCAGGACTGAGGTCGGGCGAGACGACACCGTCGATGTTTACTGACTCGACTGAAGCGCCCATCTCGACGAATGCGGCGCAGAGGATTTTCACTGCAACGCCGACGGCACGCGGCTCGATGCCGGTTACATCCAGAAGGATGTTGTGCGTGTTTTCCGTAACTCTCGTTAATTCTCCGTTGATGATCGGCGGGAAGGAACAGACCCTGCCCTTTGCATCGGTGATCAGCGGGAACCTTTCGAACTCCTCAACGATCTTTGCGTAGGCTTTTCCTTTCGGATGCTCGAGAAGGATCTCTTCCATCGTCATTTCCCTCTCGTAATCGAGCGGCACGAATTTTGTCTTACGGTCCGCTGCGATGTACGAGAACGGTGCTTCGATCCGGTCGAGATCGTGCACGCCGATCGCCACCTTTTTGCGGCCGCGGCCGACTGCCCAGTGGAGAGACTCCTGCAGACCCATCAGGGATTCGATCATCGCATTGTCCATATGGACATTTCTGATGACCGCCGATCCAAGATACGGGCGGATATTTGCAAGCTTCGGATCGACTGAGAAAGAAATGCCTGACGGCTTCACTTCATACTTCGGCAGACCCGTTTCTATGCCGAGATATCCCCGGAGAGCACGCGCCGTGCCTTCAGCGCTGTACAGATCAGGACGGTTCGGGAAGAACTGAACATCAGTCTGCTCCTCCTCCTCGCGTTCCACCTCGGATCCCATCATGGGGAGGCTCGCACGGATCCTTTCGATATCGGTACCCGTCAGGCGGGTCAGATATGCATTGTTGAGTTTTACGATCGGCATCTTAACTCCTCCTTACCGGGCTTGCGCGTATCCAGTCAATATCGCTCTTATACAGCTGACGCAGGTCTTTGAGACCCATTCTGAGCATCGAGACACGGGAAACCCCGAGTCCCCAGGCAAGGACCGGACAGTCGATTCCCCAGGGAGCAGTAACTTCCTTTCGGAAAATACCTGCTCCGCCAAGCTCGACCCACCCAAGTCCGTCGACCCAGACCTCAGGTTCGACAGACGGCTCAGTGTAGGGGAAGTAACCGGGACGGAACCTGACTTCTTCGAATCCCATCCTGCCGAAGAACTCCTTGAAGAACCCGAGCAGGTGGCCGAAGTGCAGATCCTTGTCCATCACGATACCTTCCAGCTGTTCGAACTCAGGCAGATGGGTCGGATCGATCGTCTCCCTGCGGTAGACACGGGAGATCGAGAACGCCTTCAGCGGCGGGTTCGGGTGCTCGGCAAGGTACTGGATCGAAAGCGAGGTGGAGTGGGTTCTAAGAACACACTTCTTTCCAACCTCCGGGCTCCACTCTCCGCCCCAGCCGGTCGAACCGGTGTCTCCGCCGAACTTGTGGATATCTCTGATCTTTTCCCATCCATTTGGAAGCGGCAGTTCCTCGGCGAGATGGAACGTATCCTGCATCTCACGTGCGGGATGATCCTGCGGCTGATAAAGGGAGTCGAAGTTCCAGAACGAGTTCTGTACGATCGATCCGTGGAACTCGGTGAATCCCATCTCGAAGAGGAGATCGCGGATCTCATCCAGGATCTGCTGGTTCGGGTGGATCCGGCCTCCGAAGATCTTTTTCGGAAGTTTGCCGATGCTGTATTTTCGAAGCGGCAGACTCTTCCACTCGCCCGAAAGGATCTGTTCGCGGGTGAGGGTAGCTACCTCTTCACGCAGATCAAGACCGCCTTTGGCGATTTTTTCGCCTTCCGGGGTCAGCGCGATCTTCCATTCGGTGTTTTCCACGATCTCGGCGAGTCCGCGTTTTACGAGTTCTTTACATGCCGGCGTGCCGGGAACCGGGTTTTTCAGCGCCAGTTCGTCCTCGCCGACGGCGGTATTTTCGTTAACGAAAACGATCCCGTCTTTGATCGTGACCCAGTTCTTCTTTCTCAGCCAGCCGATCGCGATCCTGGAAAGCGGGTTTTTGGTAAGTTCACTCATCGGAATGGAGCCGTTTATGCCTGCAAGGATCTGGCGTTCCGGCAGTCCCTCTTTCGCATATTTCTCTCCTTCCTCTGTGAGTTTTGCCTGTTCGGTGACGGTTTTTTCGAGGGTCACAAGACCCTTGTCCGCGCAGAGATGGGCCCACTGGATCACCGATTCAAGCGCAGCGTCCATCTTTTCTGCGAGAGCCTCCGCGTTCGTCGGCCCGGAGCCGATCAGGGCTGCAAGAACCCTTTTTTCATTTATTGTAAGATCCATACATTACCACTCCGCCATGTGAGATACTTCATCACGTTTTTCTTTGAATTCTTTGAGGAAGGTGAGAACACGTTCCAGTGTTTCCTTCTTACAAGTCCCGCACATCAGCTCACCTGCTTTGCAGGCTTCGCACATCTTTGCGAGCTCCTTATCGTCTTCCTGCATATGGAATTTGTTCAGCTGATAGATCGAGCACTTCTCAGGTTCGCCGCCGAGTTTTTTCTGCTCTTCAAGGGTCTGTCTGCCGCCTGTGAGAGCGCCCATGATCTTTTTCTTTGCATCCTTTTCCGTGTCATCGAACCAGACAAGACTTTCCGGGACCGATGAGGACATCTTTCCGCCCTGCAGACCCTGCAGGAAACTGTGATACGTCGAAGAAGGCAGCATGAATCCAAATCCGCCGAACTCCTGCTCGATGGACCGAACGATCTCATCGACCTCGGCCGCGTTGTGTCCTGCCGGAAGATCGATGTGTCCTTCATACTTTTTCGCACCCTTGAAGCGTTTTGCGACCGCATCGATCGCTTCAGGGGTTGCTTTTTTCGCCCGGATGCTGATGTGCGAACCTCTGTCTTCGACAAGGAACATCCGCAGGGCTTTGGTGACATCGCGGGTCAGTCTGATATGCGGATCCTGATCGATCCCGACCGGAACGATCGTCGGGGCTGCTCCCCCGACAAGCTGCGGGTAGAGGATATCTCCCACTTGCATCGCGACACTCATCGCGTGTGCCAACTCTGTATCCGGACCAAATCCGTATATTGCCGAGAGTTCGGAGAAGTTTATCTTCGTCGCCGCTTCGAATGCAAGATCTTTGAGGAGATTATTTTTCCGCTGGGAGTAGATCTCTCCTTTGAATCCGAGTGCATAGAGGCATTCCATATATTCCCGGGCGTATTTGTCACAGACATCCCAGGAGAGGCCTCGAACTGCGTGGGCTTCCCGATCCGCCATCGAAATGAACCCGCGTCCGCCCTGATCGATATGCCAGACGACCTCTTTCATCACCATCAGGTGTCCGAAGTGCGGATGACCCGAGGGCATGAATCCGGTCAGGACATGGAACGGTTTTTTCATTCGTATTGCTTCGGATATCGCCTCGTATCCGCGGTGGCCGGCGACGATATCTCTTCTGATAAAGACCGGCTGATCTTTTAGGAGTGGTTTCTGGGCAGCAAACGATTCGATCCCGAACTCTTCAAAGAGCCGGTTGATGTCGACTTTCGGGGCGCTTGACCAGGGGTTTATTTGTTCTGCCATATATTTTCACATCACATTTTCATTCTGGCGAATTCGACTTCGGTGATCTCTGTTCCGGAGATGGAAGCAAACAGCATTTTTTTCCGTACGCTGTGAGCGAGACGTACCGACCTTGAGATCGTACTCATCGACATGAGCGTCTCCAAAGGTACCGCGTGGGCCAGCATCTCGGAGTGTTTGCCGCTTTGGGTGTACACGCGGAAGTGGTGACCATACTTGTACCCTGACCGCGGGAAAAATCCGAGACCCTTCAGGTACCGGTACAGGGTGAGTTTGTCCATGAACTCGCCGTCGGCTGACGCCGCGAGGCTGATGTATTCTTCAGCGGTCATGGAAGGTTCCGTTTCAAGATGTCCGGTTTCCAGAAGCCACGCGGTTTCCAGAGGTGAAAGGAAAAGTCTGACCCCGTCCAGCATCGTGCCGAGCCAGAGAGTTTTCAGTGTCTCGGTGATACCGCTTCCATCCTCAGTCACGTATGAGGGGATCCCGGCAATCTTAGCATGGATCAATGCGGGGAGCTCTAACCGTTCATCGGCTTTCGGTTTCCCGATCCTGATCTCATAATACGTGAGTTCATGCTCGTCGTCCAATACTGCCAGGACAAACTGTTTGCGCATGTTTGCCGAGGTGACCGCATCGCTGATGATCGCCGCGAGGTCGACCATATCTCTTTCCGAGAGCACGCGCATCAGATATCTGGACTGACCTTTTCCGGGTCGAAGGCCGCGGGGAAAGACACGGAAATCCTGAGGACCGGTGGTCACCACGTAGCCGCGTTCCCTGATGTCCCGGTAGACAACGAAGTTTCGTAAAAAGCCAGGTGTTTTTGCACACTCCGCAAGGAGTTCGTCAAATGAGAGGCCGGGGATCTCGATTTTTCCCCGTGCCATCAGATAGAGGGCCTCTTTGGGATCGAGACGGAGGGTTCCTGATTTGTCCGGCCGGCCGTAGCCGCTCTGCTCATAAAGGGAGAGGGCTTCGGATGGGGCGATTACCTGGGTTCCGTCGAATTCTGCTTTCACGCGGAGTTAAGGTTTGTTCTCTATTATCATTAATGAGGGGGGTGTGTGTCAGGGAGAACGACAAAAGATACTAACAAGGAACGTGAAATATACTCCTATGTCCCGACGAATACATGCGGTTCTCCTCCTCCTTCTTGCGGCTGTTCTCTTCTGCGGCGCAGGTCAGGCGGCGGTCACCGAAAATCTGAATCAGACGTATCATATTGGTGATCTGTACACTGACATCATGTCCGTGTCAGGTACCAACGACGGGGGGTATTATCTTGGTATCCTCCATGACGGCGTTTTATCTTTGATAAAGACCGATGCCAAAGGAAAAGAGCTCTGGTCGGCCAATGTCACCGGTTCTGAGTTCCGGTCGATCACGCTCCTGTCAGACGGGGGCTGTGTCTATGTCACCGCTCTTGGGACCGACACTTATCTTTGCCGTGCTGATCAGACGGGAACGATCCTGTATGAACTTCCGCTGCCCGGTATCGGCGCAGGTGTTCAGCCTGTTGTGGTATCCGGCAGTACGATCAAATTTGCCGGCTGGTTCTGGGAGACCGACACCGGATTTACCCAGAGTTTTCTGTTGAGCGACGGCACACCTGCAAACGATCAGCTGTCCCTTCCGGAGGGCAGGATCCCGGTTTCCATGATGAAGAATAATGACGGAGCCTATGTTCTTGTCGGCGGAGCAACTTCCAATACGTCTTCCACCAGCGATGAAGCATGGATCATGCAGATAAAAGACGGCGGAACGGTGGTCTGGAACACGGTTATAAAAACCGACAGCCTGCAGACAGAATACTACGGTCCCGGAAGTACCGCATATGCTCTCTGTGAAGGAGAAGACGGCGGATACTTCGTTGCCGGCACGGCTGCTCCGTATAATCTCTCAACTGCGTTTGGTATAATCTGGGCATCGATGATCACTTCCGACGGTAAGGTCGTCTGGGAAAAAGAACTGCGCGGCGCGGTCCCGTACGGCGTTGCAAAACTTGGAGATGAGTATCTGATCGCCGGCACCGGATGGAATTCGCCATTATGGATGACCCTTACCCCGTCCGGAGCATTACTGGATATCGTGTATCCTGAAGAGGTTCCCGGTCAGTTCAACGCGGTCGCAAAGACCTCGTCCGGCAGTGCGGTCCTGGCCGGCTGGAGTTTTTTGACCGGTTCTGCTGACGGATATCTGGCGGGTCTCACCGACGGCTCGGCTGCATCGAGCCCGGTTCCGTTGGCAGGAGGCATCATCGGCCTATTCGGAGCTGCTGCCTGCCTTGGTTTCCAGCGCAGGAAAAACCGCTGAGGAGTCAGCAAGGGATCCCCGGACCCTCTTTTTTGATCTAAGATATACGCAGATCTCCTTACAGATCGTTGGATTTTCCGGACAGGGAGGACCAAAGAGCTTTGCCAAAAAGGCAGGCTGGAAAGGAAGGAGGCGGACTTGCCGAAAAGAGCGAGTTGTTGTCAAACGGGTTGTCAAGTATCTGCGGGCGTATTTTGGCAATCGAATCAATATTCTCAGTTTGATTTTAGTATTTGTCAATTTGCCCCATTTGACAAAGGTGTGGAAAGAGGGAGGAACGGATGGTCAGGTTTGCCGGGAGAGAGACACTGCGGGCCTTTCTCTCTCTTTTGCGTAAAATAGTAAAATATAATAATTATTATTATAATTA
>NZ_SIJA01000003.1:0-1518 GCF_012062385.1 Methanocorpusculum sp. GPch4
ACACGATGCACGAACGCTTTGCCCACTTCATCCTCGAGGAGCTTAAGGGATGGGGACTCCCCTATGGGGTCCTGGACGGTCAAACCTTTACCATCAAGATCACGTTCTCGAATGAACGGCCGGAGGAAGAATGACGCAGGACCACAAACCCTGCCCCGGGACCCGGCTGACCGACCGGATCATCCTCTCGAAGATCATCTCCGGAGCATGGAAGGTCGACGGGGAAAAGGGCGAGGTCATCTCGGCAAAAACCGGGAAACTCCTTCGGTTCAAAAAAATGCGGAGCGGATACCTCTGTACGAGCGTGAGTTACCGGGGACTCCGGGTGACCATCACCAAGCACCGTGCGGTCTACATCGGCGGGACCTGCAGAACCCTGGACGAACTGCCGGTCGATCTGAATCTGCATATCGACCATATCAACGGAAACATCGATGACTGCCGGCTCGCAAACCTCCGGCTCATCCCGTTCTGGGACAACAACCACCCTAAGTCGGGAGTGAATCACCGGATCTTTACGGACGAGCAGGTCGGAGAGATCCGACGACGATACGCAGACGGCGAACCTCCGCGGATCCTCGCAGCCGAGTTCAAGGTCAACCGGGCCACGATCCACCGGATCGTTTCCCGGCGGACCTATGCGGAGGTGGGCCTGTGAACGGGTCCGGTACAGAATATCTGCGGCGGATCAAATTCTCCTGCCCGGTCTGCCTGAACTCGATTACGGAAAAGGTCTGGGTCAATGACATTGCGGATCTGAAACTGGCCATACTCAACTGCCCGGTCTGCGGATCCCCGACGCTTAGGATCGATTCGCCGGACGATGATGTCCAGTTCTTCGCCTATCTGGACATGCGAAAGTCGATCGGGGAACGGATCGGCGAGCAGATGGAGGATACCTATGACTATCTGTGATTCTGCCGGGATCCGGGAGGTCCTGGAAGCAGCGTTTCCTCACCCGGCCGAGGAGTATGCGGATGCGTTTTTCTGCCAGGAGATGACGGCGGCGCTGGAATCTGCGGCGAAGGAGTATAAGGTCCGGTTCCTGGAGACGGTCGATGAGATCAGAGCCGGCGGGCTTGAGTCTGCGGAGTTTGTTCTCCGGCTGGAAGAGAAGAAGAACAAGTCCGTGAATGTCCCGCTGCTTCGTGAGGAGCTGCCTGAGCTGTTTGCGGAGCTGGCGTTTGTTTCCGCGGCGAATGCGTCGAAGCTTCTGTCGAAGAAGTTCATCTATGATGCGACGAAGAAGCTGATCAAGGACCGGATCACGAAGTATGAAGAGGTGAATGTGAAGGATCTTGAGGCACGCCTCCCGGAACCGGAGTATTCGCGGTATGTTACGGATAAGCCGATCTCGGAGAGGTATGTGATTGAGGTGAAGTCGTGAAGCACTGGTATGAACGGGCTGGCATAGCCGGCCTTAGTCTTACCAGTGTCGAAGAAGGGGGTGACCCCTGATGAGACACTGGTATGATTTCCCGGAGCTTCTGGATCGAAGGAAGCTGAAAGGGCTGGTGG
>NZ_SIJA01000074.1:0-6657 GCF_012062385.1 Methanocorpusculum sp. GPch4
ATGCAATATACCAGTACATGTTTCGTTAGGTAGTATTTAGAGTCTTGGATTTGTATCTATTTTGGAATTTGCAGTTTTCGGTGACCCAATTTGCAGATTTCAGTGACTCTTTTCACACATCGGCTTGTAATAGAAAGAGATATGTGATCCGAAATCTGTATCGCAGGAAGCCGTAAGAAAAAAAGTGATTGACATCTTTCTAGATCATTTTTTGCTGAATCAAAGATACATGGACCACTGAATGTTGTTGTTAGAGGAGCAAATACATATGGCGGCAGATGACGCGGATCGAAATGAAACTTTAATTTTTGATTTATGCCAGATGCCTAAAAATCCAGGCTTAGCCGAAGGTGTGTTCCAGTTGGAGTATGCCCTGGTCAGGATTTTTATCGGGGGGCATTCTGGTTTTTTTGGGGGGTGTACTAAATGAAGCAGAAGCTAGGTAAATACGGGATGTTTCTGCTGGATATTGCGATAGTATTGGTCGCTTTTCTCTTTGTAGCGAAGTTGCGCACCGGAACCCGCGTAATCATCGCACGCTATTGGCGTTCTCTGATTCCCTTTACTATTATCTGGATAGGATCTGGAATCTGGGGACTTAAATATTCGATCAAGACAATCGGGAATGGCGCTGAACTGCTCAAGCGTCTCTTCAAATGCGACGCGGTGGCGATCCTATTGCTCTTTATCGCAATGTATGTCTTCGGCAAATTCCACTACTCCAGATACATAGTTTTGGGAACAATTTTAGGTGTAGTAGTTTTGGAAGTCTTTATCTTTGTAGGGCTCTATTACGCTTTCCGCTTTCACAAGGAGAACAAGACCTTTGCTTCCACGGGGCTGTACACACGCTCCAGTGAAATGGAAAACCTGCAGAGTCCCAAGTTCTATCTGGAAGAACCCAAAGAGATTCCGGTCATTTCCAACGAGGCATATATCCCACCATTCTCAAAAGCGATTCCGGAAGACAGCATCATCGTACCAATATTTCAGACTTATCTGAAAGATTACCATGCGCTTCTGGATTTTATAAACGACTATGTGGATCTCAGCCGTTTTAGCCTTGCCAAAACATTGGTGTTGAATAGCGAGACCTTTTTTAACATCGAAAACGAAGCGGAAGCCAGCCGTCATTTGTTTATTAATTTGCACAAAATCAATGACTTCCGGCGCTTGAATGCGTATTTTATAAGAGTGAACCAAATGCTCGCCCCGGGTGGAGTGTTCATCTGTAAAGGGCAGACTATTACCGAGCGGAAGAATGAATATTATAAACACTTTACACCGTATCTGGGTAGAGTAATATACTTCATGGATTTTCTCTTCAGAAGGGTGATGCCCAAACTCCCTGTTTTACAGGGTTGGTATTTCGCCCTCACCAAAGGTAAGGATCGAGCGCTATCCGAGACGGAGATCATGGGCAGGATCTATTTCTGCGGTTTTGACCTGATTCACAAACGTGAAATCGACGGGATAATGCACTTCATCCTGAGAAAAAGCCGCGAACCCCGGGATGATATGAACCCCACCTATGGACCCTTGATTCGTCTGAAACGCAAGGGCTTGAACGGCAAGACCATCTATGTGAAGAAATTTCGCACCATGCACCCTTATAGCGAATACCTGCAGGCATACGTGCACGCAACCAATGATCTGCAGGAAGGTGGAAAGTTCAAGGACGACTTCCGTGTCACCTCCTGGGGCAAGATAATGCGCAAGCTTTGGATCGACGAACTACCACAGTTTCTGAACTTCTTTGCAGGAGAGCTCTCGCTGGTTGGCGTACGTGCTCTTAGTGACCACTATTTTAGCCTTTATCCACAGGATATGCAAGAGCTTAGGTTAAAAGTGAAGCCTGGTCTTTTACCGCCCTTTTATGCTGATATGCCAAAAACCTTTGAAGAGATTGTGGAATCCGAAAGAAGATACCTCGTCCAGAAAATGGAGAAACCGTTCGTGACAGATTTTAGTTATTTCTGGAAGAGCGTGTGGAACATTCTGGTTAAAAGAGCGCGCTCGAACTAAATAAATCAGATCAAAGGAGTATCTATGAAGAGTGTTCTATTTACTCTTTTAGGATTGTTTTGCATTTTCAATATCTACGCACTTCAGGTGAGTGGCCTACGCTCCTCAGCGATATCTGATGTTGGCTTCACTGCCAGATGGGATGCTGTAAGCGGGGCAAGCGTATATGATCTTGAATTGAAGCAGGGGGTGCAACACAAATTCAATTTTGATGACTCCTCTCAATTTCCCGATGGATGGAGTGCAGCAAATGCTTCAATCTATCCGCTACAATCCTTTGCTCGAAGTGCTCCCAATTTCGCCATGATCAATGATGTAAACGGTTACATCATGACGGATATGTTAGAGAATCCCGGTACATTATCCTTTTATTGCAGAACATCCACTGTTCATGGTAACGGTAGCCTGAAGATCCAGAAATCTTCCAATGGCTCTACCTGGTCGGATATCACTACTCTAATTGCCAATGGCAATAACACCGGCGATGTGATTAACCAATACCGTCGTTTCGACCTGGATATCAATGAGAGTGGCAGTTTCTATCTCCGAATTTTTACCCAAACTTATACCATTGTCCCCTTTATCTTCGATGATTTGCAATACACAGAGTTGAACTCTCAACTTACGCTTCCCGGAAACACCAGCCACTTGGCATGGAGGGCGAATGGTTTGGTTCCCGAAACCAACTATTTGGTAAGAGTGAAGCCCATTGGGGTTTCAGTGGAGCAATCCGATTGGCTACAGGTAGCTACTCTAGCGACCGATCCAGGTACATCCGGATCAACTGCGATTATGGATGAACCCGCTACGATGGATGTGTCGCCAAGCGCTGGCATATATTCTCACAGCATCTCGATCCTGCCTGCCAGCCCTGGAATCCATGATTTCATGGTGCAGGCTCAAACGATGGAATCAACTTATGTGTATGCCGTTTCCTGCGTAGAATCCAGTGCTTTGAACGCCAGCTACAGTATTTTTCATCCTGGCATAGATGTTACGGGCTGCACGGTAAGTGATGGCACAATACAAAACTACGACAACAAGGGAGATGTTACCTCGTTTGATCTTACTGGCTTCAGTGCAAAAGGCGAATTGATAATATATCTAGAGACTGGGGAGACCTTGCCCGTAAACATGTCCACCTTCGATGTAAGCCTTGTATCCAATAACAAGTGCAGGCTTACTTGGCAGACCCAAAGCGAAAGCCAGATGCTGGGATATTATGTCCTGCGCTCGTCGTTTCCATATCTTACCGGGGCAAACATCATCAGTGCTTTGATACCCGCTCAGAACAGTTCCCAACCGGTGGAGTATGTCTTCATGGATGATCATACTTCGTTACCAGCCCATTATTGGTTGCAGGCTGTTTCCTACGATGGGGGAGAGCAGATATTTGGTCCGGTGTATCAATCTAAACCTGATTCCGCGGAGGTTCCCAATCTCCCGGGAAGAAACAGACTCAGGATATTCCCGAATCCCTTTGGAAAGACAAGTATGTTGCATTTGAGATTGGACAAAAGCCAAGCGCTGGATTATAAAGTATATAACTCCCGCGGGCAATTCGTTCAGAGCGGTTCCCTGGGCATGTGTCCGGAAGGTGATTCTCAACTAAGTATGCCCATCGGGTATAGGTTATCCAGTGGGTTGTACTTCTTGGTTCTTGAAGGTGAATTCATTCAATTTAAAGAGCAGATTGTAATCCAGAACTAGTAATGTTCTTTGCTTTTATATATCAGGTGCCCATTCCCGTACTTAGTACTTATCAAGGGAGCTTCGTAGCTAATCCCACAGTTTAGTAAAGGGGTGATTCCATATATTCTCCAAACAAATGAACCCGGAGTTTCTTAACAAGAATCTCCGGGTTTTTTTTATTGGCGTATAGTAAGGACTACTACATCAATGCCGTTCAGAAACGGGCTGGTCTGGCTGTGGTAACTTACTCTGCTCAAGAGGCTATCCATGGCTCAGTTGTCTGGAATATCCACTGATTTCTCCGATCAATATAGATGTATTGATGATCTTTCCATTTCCATTATCAACGCCACGGAAAGAGTTGGAACCGGATCCAGAGCTTGCCAAGCGTGAGACCGGAGCCGGAGACAGACTGCTGCTCGAAGGCGGCAACGTATCCTTTGCGGGTATCCCCATAAAGCCCCGTCTCATGGCTGATGACTACATCATCGGCGGTCTGCCCAAGTTCATCATCATCGGTTACAGAACCGACGCAGAACTCAAGGTCGAGCATCACGGCGCGGACTGGAAGTACCACTGGTACATCCGTATCCGTCCCGGCATCACCTATCTCGATGGCTTCGTGAAAGTCTTCAAACTAACCACTTAAGCAATCACCAAAACATAAGGAGTATCAATGGACTTCATCTTCGCCAATCAGGAGTTTATCCTCGGTCTGGTCTCAGCCCTGGTAGTCTGGATCATATCCCGCACTACCGGCACGCTGATCGACAAGGCCAAGGTCAACTCGGCCCTGGCTATCATCTTGGACATCATCCAGGATATCAAGATCAACCCCGCCACCAGAGAACTCGATGACTATGTCAAGAAGCAGTTGGCAGTCGAACGAGCTACTAAAGCTCTTCCGGCTAAGCAGACTAACCTCGTGCTCAAAGTATTTGGAACCATCGGTGGCGCTATTGAGTACGTATTCCACAACCGTAAGTGGCTCTTTAGTATCGGCAAGGCGATCAAAGGGGTGTTCTGATGCCCAATCCCATCTCGCAGCCCACTTATCCCACCGATATGACCGAAGCTGATCTGGGCTTCAGCAAGCTCATGGATGTGTTGATTGCCGATAACGCTTACTTCGGGATCAGTGTTAAATATCTCCACCCTCTGTGCCACCATTCTCCTCTAAGATAAAGCGTATTCTAATCTAATCTGCTATTTTATAAGTGTTACTTTTCTACTCACTACCTGCTTGCCGTCTAGTTTGAGATTTAGGAAATATATACCAGTAGCGCAATTATTCCCATTATAATCCCTGCCATCCCAAACGGTGACCTGTTCGAGGGAATTTTGCAGCTCAAAAGATATCGTTTTCATTTTCTGTCCTTTGATGTTATATATGTCTATGCTTGCCCTATTATTACCATTTAATCTATCAACGTATTCAACTGGAATTGATGCCTTGATATTTGTAGATGTCTTAAATGGATTAGGATATGCAGCAAGTCTTATTGCTGGAATTTCTGGCACCATCGGATCATCATTGCTTACCCAAAGCTCTGAACCGTACTCGTAACAACCCATATCAATGATGCCATCCCATATTCTCCAGTTTCCTGCCATGTCGTAAGGGGGCAGGTTCAAGCCGCCTGTATCCGGAGTTCCTGCATTGATACAGGGAGAGTTTGCACTAAGCCGGAGGTACATCGGGTCGTCAATATCTGTGCTTTCAAACAAGGGGTCGACGTTGATGTTGTTTTGTCCATATTCCAGGATATTGGTCATAAAGGGATTTGAAATACCTGAAAGACCACCATGTATTAGATTGTAGTCCAAGTCGATACGAGATCTAAAACCATAGGGAAATGTATTGTAGATGTACATTTCTTTGGGGGCATCAGGGTTATACATGATGTTGTTGCGATATTTGAGCCTGCCCCCGGTACCGATGGTAGCAAAGGTCCCATAGTTGCCCACAAAGGTGCAGTTGCTCACCGTGAAATTATCAACATCTCTGTTCCCAAACACGATCGGATATTCCCCATTATGACGGAGATCATCAAAGATGGAATTGTTAATCACTATATTTACCGGCTGGTTATCCTGCCTGCTATTGCTAACATGAAAGATCATCTGTTGATCCTGTACCCGAATATTCCTGAATACACAATTCTCAATATTGATCTGTTCCTTAACCCAGAAATCAATGACCGTGGGTAAGTCTTCTGGATCATCAGTATTGAGTGACTCGATGTTTTCGAAAACACAATCTTTCACGAATCCCGACAACCATCGTCCAGCAGATCTTACCGCACTCTGACGAGTCGTAATATCCTTTAACATCACTCTTGTCATCTCAGAATTATGAAACCGTAAACTCATACCCCATCTAGGCATCATCAATTTTTCAATGACAACATCCAATATCGAGGAGTCTTCAAAGCTTGTGCCAAGATACAAAGGAACAATCTCATTGGGTGTTGATGATGATACACCTCTAATAGTTATACCTGAGATATCTATATTATTAAGATGTCTTGATCCCATGATTTGAGACAAAGTCTCAGTTACTATCTGATTGAAATCGATTATAGACTCTGATGAACCACTACCTCTTATGTTTACGTGAGATTTTAATGGAATTGGAAAATTTTGAGTTTGAAAGTCGTAAATTCCCGGTAGAATCCAAACAGTATTCCTTGAAACGCTGTCTGCTGCGATCTTGTGTACAGCCCAAGTAATTGATTTTAGTGCTTGAGTGGGGCAGAGCCCACTGTTATCATCATTGCCTTCGGGACTAACGTATAGATCATGGTTTACTTCGGTTCTATAAGCTGTTTGATAATTGATGGTATCATGATAGTCTGAAGTAACGATGAAATTGCTGTTCCTCTGGATATAAAAATCTGAAGGATTTTCCACAGACACAATATCAAGGTTGATCTGAAT
>NZ_SIJA01000075.1:0-24458 GCF_012062385.1 Methanocorpusculum sp. GPch4
CGGCGACCGCATCCTGGTGGAGTACCCCGTGAACCACCTGGTGGTGTACCAGCGCGAGCCCGAGACAGGCCTCCTGACTCGAGAGGTCCGAGACTCGGCGGGAAGCACGCACCGTGAGTTCCTCAACCCGCCCGAACGCCGCCCCCGGGCCCTGTGCCAGACATTGAGCTTCGAAGAAACCCTGCCCCGGGTGGCCCGCATCCGGATAGGCGTCCTCGGCGAGCGGGACAGCGCCTGGCAGGACAGCCTGGACGTCTCGCTGAGCCGCTGAGCCCCGTCATATCAGGGTCCTTCCGAAAATCTCCACCCATGGGTGGAGAGACGGTTCCAACCTTCCAGGGATGGTTCCCGTCCCCGCTGGACCGCTAGAGTCAGGGAGGGCCCCTGGCCCCGGCTGCCAATCCACGCTTCAGGACCTGAATCCGCCGCCTGGCGTGAGAACCGAGGGCGTCGAGGCGGGTCTGGATGCAAGGAAGGCGTGCATCGAGGAGCGGAGCGTAGTTGGAAACTACGTGAGCACCGCAGAGGTGCGCCTGACGACGCAGACGGGCCCGGATCGGCGGCCGAATGCCACGGTCGGTGGCGGATTCAGGTCAGGAGCCCAGAGGGAGGTCCATCTTGCGCAGAGCACACCAGAGCCCGAACGGGTACGCCATCGGGGTCGTGCTGATCGTCCTGGTTCTGATCATGATGATGGGGACCACCCTGGTCTATCTGGGAACCCACAACCTGGACCAGATCCGCACCTCGGGGCGACAGACCACCCTGCGACATGCCGCCGATGGGGGGCTGCACGAGCTGTTGGACACCCTCTACCAGAATCCCGACTACGGGCAGGACCAGACCGCCTCTTCCAGCGGCGTGTTCAGCAGCAGCCAGGGCGCCACCCGGTATTCCTGGACCTTCGATCCCTCTTCCGCGACGCCGTGGTCCACCAACAACCTGGAGGGCGAGACCGCCGTGACCGGATATGGGGGACGCACCGTCCCGCCCGGATGCGCGCTGCTCTTCGTCAGCGCCGGATTCGACGGCGCCAACGCCAACCAGAGCCCGACCGTGGTGGGTGCCGTGACCACCAACCGCTTCCCCTACGCCGTGGCCAGCGACGGCGTGATCGACCTGAGCGACGTCTCCAGCGTGATCCCCGGCCAGGGGCACCTGCTCAGCAACAACGTCGGGGGCAACCCCAACATCCAGGCCGGCCTGGTGGACGGGATGAGCTTCTCGCGCGACGGCGTGGGCTCGATCCGGGTCAGCGCGAACTCCGGACCCACGAACTTCAACCAGCCCCCCGTCGATCTTCCCGATCTGCCGATCCAGGACATGATCGCCAGTTGGAGCACCGCGGGCATCGCCGGCGCGCACCCCTATGGCGGGGCCGCCGACTACCAGTTCTCCGGCGACGTGACGGCCTCCACCAAGAAGAACGGTGAGCTGACGGTGGACGGCGTCGAGATCACCGCCCCGGCCACCATCTACGTCCAAGGCGACCTCCGGGTCAACGGAGGCATGGACCTGCTCAAGGGCATCCACTTCTTCTGCACCGGCGACTTCACGGTGAACGGCGCCCTGGACCAGGTCACCCTGGCCGAGCCCTTCCCGGTGGCGCTGTTCCACGGTCGGCGCAGCATGGTCTCGCGCAAGTGGGTCTCCCCGACCCCGACGCCGAGCCCGAGCCCCGAGCCCAGCCCGGCTCCCTCCCCAGGCCCTGGCCCCTTCCCCGGCCCCGCCATCTCGCCCGACTCGAACTTCATCCTCTCGGGCGGCCAGGTCGAGTTCAACGGCGGCAGCTCGCAGAGCATCCACATCCTGTGCGTCGACGGGATCCGCCAGAACGGTTCCTCGACGATGAAGGGCCTGTTCTACGTCCGCAACGGCGACTTCGACGTGAACGGCAACTCGCAGCTCACCGGCGTGGTGATCACCCGCTCGGGCTCGGTCACCGTGGATGGCAACGTCGAGGCCAAGAACACCGACGTGACCTACGACCCGTCGGTCCTGATCGGGCTCAGCGCCCTGAGCACGGGAATCCAAGGCCGGGCCCGCACGCTGTCCTGGTGGATCGAGCAGTAGCCCTGTCCGACTCGCCGCGCGGCGGCCCCTGAGACGCGGGGGATGATCCTCAGCGCCAGCCGCCGCACCGACCTTCCCGCCTTCTACGCGACCTGGTGGATGAACCGCGTCCGGGCGGGATTCTGTGAGGTCCCCAACCCCCTGCGCCCAAGCCAGGTGTCCCGGATCTCGCTGCTTCCCCAGGACGTCGACGTCGTGGTCTTCTGGACCCGCAATCCCCTGCCCATGCTGGCCCACCTGGACGAACTGGAGAGCCGGGGCCTGCGCTCGGTCTTCCTGGTGACCCTGATCGGTTACCCTCGCGAACTGGACCCCCACTGCCTCTCCGTCGAGCGCGCGGTGCAGGCCTTCCAGCGCCTCTCCAGGCGCCTGGGGCCGGAGCGGGTGGTCTGGCGCTACGACCCGCTGATCCTCTCGCCCGCGACCGACGCGGACTGGCACCGGCGGCGCTTCGCCGAACTGGCCCGCAGCCTGCGAGGCTTCACCCGCTGCTGCAAGCTGAGCCTGGTCGACCTCTATCCCCGGCTGGCCCGGCGCCTGCGGGCGCTGGAGGGGACCCCTCACCAGATCGCGGCTCCCTCACCCGATGGAACCCTCCTGCGCGATCTGCTGGGGCTGGCCCGGCACAACGAGATCCGGCTGGAGAGCTGCGCCGAAGACCTGGAGGCCTTCGGGATCCCCGCCGGGGCCTGCCTGGACGCCGAGCTTCTCGGCCGGGTCTTCGGCCTGAGGCTACCCGGGACCAAGGATCCCGGGCAGCGCCACGCCTGTCGCTGTGCTCCCAGCCGCGACGTCGGCATGTACGACTCGTGTCCCGCCGGGTGCGCCTGCTGCTATGCCGTGCGCGACTTCAACCTGGCCAGGATCAACCGTCGCCGGCACGACCCCCTGGCCACCACCATGCTGCCCCTGGACGGAACAGGGCGCCCCTGAAGGACGCCCTGCCCCGCATGCCTTGCAGGCTGGAAGCTATCCCTCTTCGGCCATGAACGGGTAGCGCCAGTCGGTGGGCGGAGCGAACGTCTCCTTGATGGCGCGCGCCGAGGTCCAGCGCAGCAGGTTCATCATGCTCCCCGCCTTGTCGTTGGTTCCCGACAGGCGCGACCCGCCGAAGGGCTGCTGGCCCACCACGGCCCCGGTCGGCTTGTCGTTGATGTAGAAGTTGCCCGCCGCGAAGCGCAGCACCTCGAAGGCCTGCTGCACGGCCCGCCGGTCCTGGGCAAAGATGGCGCCGGTCAGGCCGAAAGGCGAGGTGCTCTCGCACAACCGCAGGGTCTCGTGGAAATCTGCGTCCGGGTAGACATGGACCGACAGGACCGGGCCGAAGATCTCCTCCTGCATGATCCGGTCGCGGGGATCCTGCACCTCGACCACGGTGGGCTGCACGAAGAAGCCCTTCGCGGCGTCGGCCTGCCCTCCGGCCAGAACCTGGATTCCGGTCGAGTTGCGGGCATGGTCCAGGTAGCCCGAGATGCGATCGAAGGCGTCCTGGTCGATGACGGCCCCCATGAAGTTCCGGAAGTCGGCCACATCCCCCATCGTAATGGCGCCCACCTCGTCCACCAGACGATCGCGCAGGCCGCCCTTCCAGAGGCCCTCGGGGATGTAGGCCCGGGAAGCGGCCGAGCACTTCTGGCCCTGGAACTCGAAGGCACCGCGCAACAGGCCCACCAGCAAGGCCTGTGGATCGGCCGACGGGTGGGCCACCACGAAGTCCTTGCCTCCGGTCTCGCCGACCAGTCGGGGATAGCAGCGATAGCGATCCAGGTTCTCTGAGACCTGCCGCCACAGACGGTTCCAGGTCGGGACCGAACCCGTGAAGTGCACCCCGCCCAGAGAGGGGCTGTCCATCACCGGATTTCCGACCGTTGAACCCGATCCGGGCACGAAGTTGATCACCCCCGGAGGCAGCCCCGCCTGGTCCAGCAGGCGCATGACCAGCCAGTTGGAGTAGACCGAGCTGGAGGCCGGCTTCCACACCACGGTGTTGCCCATCATGGCCGGGGCCGTGGGCAGGTTGCCGGCGATGGCCGTGAAGTTGAAGGGGGTCACGGCGAAGACGAAACCGTCCAGGGGACGGTATTCCAGGCGGTTCCAGACGCCCGGCGAGCTCAAGGGCTGCTGGGCGTGGATCTGGGCCATGAAATGGACGTTGAAGCGCCAGAAATCGATCAGCTCGCAGGCCGAGTCGATCTCGGCCTGATACGCCGTCTTGCTCTGCCCCAGCATGGTGGCTGCGTTCAGGGTGTCCCGCCAGGGCCCGGCCAGAAGCTCGGCGGCCCGCAGGAACATGGCCGTGCGCTCCTCGCGGGAGGTGCGCATCCAGGCCTCGCGGGCGGCCATGGCCACGGCGATGGCGTGCTCGACGTGCTCGGGGCGGGCCTTGTGGTAGTGGCCCAGGAGCAGGTCTCGACGATGCGGGGCCCGGATCTCCTCGAGGTCACCCGTCCGAACCTCCTCCCCTCCGATGAACAATGGGATCTCCACAGGCTGCGCGGCCAGCTCCTCCAGGCGGCGTTGCAGGCTGCAGCGCTCGGGGCTTCCCGGGGCATAGCTGCGAACGGGCTCGTTGACGGGGACGGGGGGACATGACAGGGAAAAAGACATCAACCATGCTCCTTTTCGCACAAAAAGAAAGACGGGCTCCTTTTCGGGAAGCCCGCCTCGCGTCCTTCATCCGGAAGCCGGCCGGTGCGACCTCAGGAGTACTCGGCCGGGTGCACCTGGTCGATGTTTCCCTGGGCCAACTGGCCGAACAGGTGGGCCGTACACATCTGGGCGTAGGGGGCGGTGATCAGGATCCCCACGCCACACGCCAGGATTCCCAGGCTTCCCAGGATGCCGAAGGCGATCGTCATCACCAGCACCATCACGTAGGCGCCGACGTTGCGGGTGACGCTGGCCATCATGGCGGCGAAGTCGAAACCGACCGCCCAGCCTTCACGGAAGGCCACCTGCAGGACCAGGGCCGGCCACACCACCCACATCAGGAACTGCCAGAAGAGCTGGAACAGGTTGGCCAGCAGGCTGACCAGGCCCACGGCGCCTCCATCGTCTCCGGCGGCGATGGCCATCCCGACCACCACGCCGACGACCAGCAGGAGTGGGAGCGCATAGACCAGGTAGGTCACCCCGACCCGCAGCCCGTCCATGAAGTATCCGCCGAAGTTGTCCCACTCGGGCAAGGTGGCCTCGTCCCCCCGAGCGACCCGACGCAGACCTTCGATCATATAGCCGAATCCAGCCAGGTTCAGGATGGGAACGATGCTGACCAGGCCCAGGATCAGCATCTTGGTGACCCACCCGGGATCGTTCCGGGGATAGTTGAACGCTCTGCCGATATCCATCTCGGTGCCCCTTCCTTGAACAGATACCTGGGTTTTCTAAGCGAAGAGCCGCTTCCCCTTTGTTTATCCCCTGCGGAGTTCGCGAAAGAAACCTTTCGGAGAGCGCCGAGGCACCCGGAAACGAGCGCCGATCCGCCAGTCCACCGGTCCCGCTCTGATTGGCTTGAAGCGCTCTGGACACCCGCGCAAGGTCATGCTAAGATACCCAGGCTTTTGCGGCTTGGGAGGAAGCCCTCGGTTTCCCGTCCCCCCTCCTGTCGGGGGAAAGCCGCCCCCGCGGACACACGAGGAGGATCACAAGTCATGGCCAGAGTTTGCGAATCGTGCGGCAAGGGCCCCCTCAGTGGCAACATGGTCAGCCACTCGAACAGGCGGACCCGGCGCCGTTGGCTGCCGAACCTGCAGAAGGTCAACATGCTGGTGAACGGGTCTCCCAAGGCCCTGAAGATCTGCACCCGCTGCCTGCGCTCCTACAAGGGGAAGATGGCCGAGAACGCCTGATCTCCGGGCGCTCCCAGAGGGAGCGGAGGCGGTGTCAGGGAGCCGTCATCCTGCAACCGACACGTGCTGCTCGCCGGCGCGCACCGGGCGACGTGTTGCCGAACTCGGCATCACGGTCGCCCTTTCGCTCGTACTGGGATTCTGGAGCTTCGCCCCTGTCCCCCAGGGCGGGCAGGTCTCGCTGGACCTGGTCCCGCTCCTGGTTCTGTCCCGCCTGCGCGGGGCGACCGCGGGCCTGCTGGCGGGTGCCCTCTACGGAAGCCTGCACGCTCTCCAGGAACCGATCGTCCTGCATCCGATCCAGGGGTTCCTGGACTATCCCCTGGCCTTCAGCCTGCTGGGTCTGGCCGGAGCCCTGCCCGCAGGAGCGCGCTGGGACATCCCGGGAGTCGTCCTGGGGGTGGGGGCCCGCCTGATGGCCCACGTCCTGTCCGGCGTCTACTTCCTTCACCTCTTCGTCCCCACGGACCGGATGCCGGACAGCCCGCTGGTCTACTCCCTGGCCTACAACGCCACCTGGCTGGTGCCGGCAGGCCTCCTGGCGGCGTTCCTGGTGCCGGTCCTGGCCCGGGCAGGCCGACGATGAGCCGACGCGCCTTGCTGCTGGCGGGCGGGCAGCCTCCCCCCCCGGACTTCGTCCGAGCCCTTCATCGGCCGGGAGACCTGGTCGTGGCCGCCGACAGCGGCCTGAATCTGGCGCTGGCTGCCGGGGTGCCGACCGACCTGGTGGTGGGCGACTTCGACTCGCTCCAGCCCGGACTGGAAAGGGGGGTCGAGATTCAGCGCTACCCTCGGGACAAGGATGCCAGCGACCTGGAGCTGGCCCTGGAGGAAGCCTTCCGACGGGGAGCCCGGGAAGGGCTGGTCCTGGGCGCCCTGGGGGGACGACTGGACCACACCCTCTTCAACGTGGTCTCGCTTCTCGAGAAGGCCCTGGAGATGGGGTTTCGGGCGACCCTGCTGGCGCCGGACCAGGAGGTCTTCGCGGCGGAACCCGGAGTGCATCCGATCTCGGACCGGCAGGGCTGGCACTGCTCGATCCTGCCCCTGGATCCCCACGCCCGGCTGAGCCTGGAGGGCATGGCCTACCCTCTGCGCGAGGAATGGCTGCACCGAGCCTCGACGCGCGGGCTGTCCAACCGGGTGACGTCCCTTCTGGCCCGGGTCGAGGTCCAGGAAGGGCGTGTCCTGGTCCTGCTGGCGAGAGACTAGGGGCCCGGTCGGAAACCTCGACCGAGCATCGTCGAGGGATTTTTCGTTCCTGCCAGGAGCGGAAAGCCGCGGTTTGCTGGTGGCAAATAAGGCTTTTTGCGACAACGCAGGGGCGGAAAAGACCCGGCGAGGCGACCGAGGGGTTTCCGTCTGGGTTCCTAGGAGCCGCCCGAAACGGGGCGTTCCAGGACCTCCTGGACGGTCTCGAGGACCTTTTCGGCCGAGAAAGGCTTGAGGATGAAGCCATCGGCCCCGGAATCCAGGGCCCTCTTGATGTAGTCCTCCATGCCCAGGGCCGTGACCATCACCACCCTGGCCTCAGGGGACTGCGCTCGCAGGTCCTGCAAGGTCTCGATGCCGTCCCGCCCGGGCATGAGGATGTCCAGGGTGACCAGGTCCGGAGACTCTTCCAGGAAGACCTTGACCGCCTGCTCCCCGCTCTCGGCCTCGAGAACCTCGAACCCGTTGCGGGTCAGAAGATCCGCCAACAGCATCCGCATGAACTTGGAGTCATCGACGATGAGGATTCGAGAACTCAACGCTGCGAACCACCCTCTCCCCGACGTTCCGGACTGTCCAGCAGGACCGTCACGGGACCGTCGTTTGTGAGTTGCACATCCATCTTTGCCTGGAAGACACCCTCCTGGACCAGCAGACCCGATTCCCGTAGCTTGCGGACGAACTCGTCATAGAAGGCCTGCGCTTCGGCAGGAGGTGCTGCTTCGCTGTAGCTGGGACGTCGTCCTCTGCGGCAATCCCCGTAGAGGGTGAACTGCGAGACGGCCAGGATTCCCCCGCCCACCTCCGCCACCGACCGGTTCATCTTTCCCGAATCGTCCTCGAAGAGGCGCAGATGGAGGACCTTCTCGGCCATCCAGGCGACATCCCGGGAATCCTCGTCCTGTCGGACGGCCACCAGCACCAGCAGACCTCGGGCGATCTGCCCGGTGATCTGTCCGTCCACCAGGACCCGGGCCGAACTGACCCTCTGGACCACAGCGCGCATGGGCGCAGTGTTTGTTACAAAAACTCGATCTCCTGTCCGACCGGTGAGGAATCAGGGCGCCGTCACATGGGTCAGCCGGGTCACGTCGACGACCCCTTTGACCTTGCGGATCTTCTTCATCAGATCCTCAAGCTGTTTGCGGTGCTGGGTCTCGACCCCCAACTTGATGCAGGCCCGATCCTTCCTGGCGAAGGCTCGACACGAGCGGGCCGGGATGCGGGCCTCGTTGATCACCGACATGACGTCGGACAGGAGGCCGTGGCGATCCAGGGCGGTCACCTCCAGCTCGACCAGGTACCCGACCCGATCGTCGGGGCCTGGGGCGGTCCATTCCACGTCGATCATCCGCTCGGGGTGCGCCGAGGTCAGGGACCCGATGTTCGGACAATCCGTGCGGTGGACCGAAACCCCCTTGCCCAGGGTGATGAATCCGACAATCCGGTCGCCCGGCACGGGGGCACAGCATTTGGAGAGGCGGGTCAGGATGTTTTCCATCCCCCGAACCAGGACTTCGCGGCCAGGACCGGTGCGCCGCGAGGTCTTGCGGGGAACGGGCAGGATCTCCTGGGAGACCGGTTCCGGCAGAAGGTTCTGGATCCGCGACAGGATCTGGGCCAGGGTGGTCTCTCCATACCCCAGGGAAGCCAGAAGGTCATCCACCGAAACGAAGTTCAGCTTCTCTGCCACCTGCCGCATCAGGCCTTCGTCGGCCAGCAGCGTCTCGCTCCGATTCCGGGCCAGCTCGCGGCGAACCAGGTCCTTGCCGCGGGCCACGTTCTCTTCGCGCCTCTCCTTCTTGAACCAGGCGCGGATCTTGGCTTTGGCCTGCGAGCTCTTGCACAGCCGCAACCAGTCCAGCGAGGGAGTCCCGCTCTTGGAGGTCTGGATCTCGACGATGTCGGCATTCTTCAGGGCATGGTCGAGAGGGACCATGCGGCCGTTGACCCGGGCCCCCACGCAGCGATGCCCCACCTCGGTGTGAATCCGATAGGCGAAGTCCACCGGGGTCGATTCGTTGGGCAGATCGATGACGTCCCCGCGGGGAGTGAAGACGAAGACCTCGTTGGCCAGAAGGTCGACCTTCAGGTGCTCGATGTACTCCTGGGCATCTCGGGAATCGGCCTGCCAATCCAGGATGGCCCGAATCCACGGATAGATCTCCCGGAAGAGCTGCGACTCGGATCCACCCGCCGGGGCCCGACGGCCTTCCTTGTAGGCCCAGTGGGCCGCGATGCCGGCCTCATTGACCTTGTGCATTTCCCAGGTGCGGATCTGGATTTCGATGGGCTGGTCTCCGGGCCCATACACGGTGGTGTGCAGCGAGCGGTAGTTGTTGGACTTCGGCTTGGCGATGTAGTCCTTGATGCGGTCGTTGAGGGGAATCCACAAGGCGTGCACGGCCCCCAGGGCGCTATAGCACTCCTCGACGCTGTGGACGATGACCCGGACCGCCAGCAGATCGTAGATCTCCTCGATCGTGCGGCCGGTACGCTGCATCTTGCGATGGATGCTGTAGAGGTGCTTGGGGCGCCACTCGATCCGGGCGTCGATCCCCAGGATCAGAAGCTTCTGACGGATGGCCTCCACCGCCTCGATGGCGGTCTGCTGGCGGCGGGCCTGGTTCTCAAGGACCTCGGCCTCCAGGTCGGCGTACTCGTAGGGCTGGGTGTAGCGGAACGAGAGGTCCTCCAACTCGCTCTTGAACTCCCACACGCCCAGGCGCGAGGCGATGGGTGCAAAGATCTCCAGGGTTTCCTGGGCGATCCGGGCCTTCTTGTCCGGGCGCAACGCCCCCAGGGTGCGCATGTTGTGCAGGCGGTCGGCCAGCTTGATCAGGATGACCCGCAGATCGCGAGCCATGGCCAGGAAGATCTTGCGCAGGTTCTCGGCCTGGGCCGCTTTCTTGGAGAGGGGCTGGGGGGCATCCCGGGTCTGACGCGAGGAGATCGAGGTCAGCTTGGTGACCCCGTCCACCAGCATGGCGACCTCTTCTCCGAAGTCTTCGCGAAGATCCTCGAGCGTGGCCCCGGTGTCCTCCACGACGTCATGCAGGAGGGCGGAGGCCAGGGTGGGGGCATCCAGACGATAGGTGGACAGGATGTGAGCCACCTCGACCGGATGGAGGACGTAGGGCTCTCCAGAAGTCCGGAACTGCCCTTCGTGCCGAGCCTGGGCCACCTCGAAGGCCCTGTGCACGGTCTCCCGCTCGGGAGGGTCCAGGTGAAGCGAGGCCTCGCTGATCAGGCGTTGAAGGTCCGGCATCGGGACTTGTGGAGGTGGAGAAGGGGAGGCGGGCTGGGGCGCGGAGACTTCAGCCTGGACGGATGGATTGGATTGTGGCTGGGGACTCGGATCCTCCGGGGGTGGAGAACCGTCTCCCACAGCCTCTTTGCGTCCTTCCTCTTGAAACACTCTGCCTCGCTGACCCTGTCGGGAAGCTCATTATATCGCGGGCACGCAAACCTGCCAACCGGAATCGGAGCGCGTGGCCAAGAAATGCCCCCCTGGAAACAGCACCTCAGGCAACCTCGTCCGGGCAGGCCCGGACGGCGCCCCCTCCGGCCAGCAACGGGCGAAGCGCCACGGTCAGCGCCAGCACCCCCAGCAACTGAAGCCCCACGGTGGTCAGGGCCGTGCCCACCATGCCGAACTGGACCACCGTGACCGGATAGGTGAAGAGCCCCAGCAGGACCTGCGCTGCCGCCACCCGGCCCAGGAGACCGGGTTGCCCCAGGGCCAGCATCACCATCGCCAGCGTCGTGGCAGGAATCGTGAAGAGCGTCGCCACCACCAGGATCTGGAAGGTCCGGACCACCTCGGGACGGGTGAAGGCCGGCCCGAAGAGGGCCAGGAGCGCTCCTGCCACGGAAAGCCAGAGGGCGGCCGCCACCGCCAGGATCGCGAAGTAGACCATGAAGCGGCGCAGCACCGCCTTCATGGCCTCGCGCGTCTTGACCAGGTTCACCTTCGGCAGAAGGACCATCCCCAGGGACTCGCTGACGACGAGGATGGCATAGGCCAGGCCCTTGGCCGCCTCGTACTGGCCGACCTGGCTGAGCTCTCCGTATCGAGCCAGAGCCAGCGAATCCAGGAACAGAAGCGCCATGGTGGCGCTGCGGAAGAAGAAGACCCCAGGCGCGAAGGCCACCAGGCTCTTCAGGCTGTCCAGCAGCAGACCGGAGCGGGGCCTCAGGCTGGATCTCAGCAACCAGGATCCGATCAGGACGGCCAGGAGGGGAGCCAGGAAGTACAGCCACAGGAAGCGGTCCATGCTCAGGAGACGGCCCTCCATCCCCAGCCACAGGACCAGGAAGGAGGACAGCCGCATCCCCTCCAGCAGCACCCGCAGAAGTGCGCTGCTTCGAAAGCGCTGACTGGACTGCAGGCTGCCCTCCACGCCATCCCACAGCCCCCACAGCAGGAAACCCATGGCCGTGATCTGCAGATAGGGCGTGACCTGGGGTTTGCGGAAGAGGACCTCTGCCGCCCACGGAGCCAGGACCCAACCCAGCGCCATCACCACGATTCCCGTGACCAGCTTCAACAGCAGCCCGGCGGCGACGTAGCTCTGCGCCCGCACGGGGTCCTCGGCTCGGGTCCGGGAGGCCAGGGTGATCAGGCTGTGGCGGATGCCGAGGTCGCCCAGGGTGGTGGTCACCGTCAGGGTGGCGTAGCACATCGCGAAGATGCCCAGGCCGGTATCGCTCAATCCGCGGCCGATCAGGACCTTCAGGATGAACCCGGCGGCGGTGGCGAAGGCCATTCCGCCGAAGATCAGGCCGAAATCCAGCAAGGACTGCCGAGTGGGCAGCCGGAACCCACGCCCGCCCCTGGAAGGTGGCGAAGCCGGCAAAGCGGACTCTCCGGCCTGCGCCGGAGGGGATTGGACCTGGGTCATGTCAGTCGGGTCGCTTCCTGGTTCCCTCAGCCGATCGAGTCATTTCCCCAGTATCCCGCCCGGCGTCCAGGGGGTCAGGGGCTGCGCTGTAAACAAGCTGACATGACGCGCAGTCGCCCCGCGTTCAGACCCGCCGCGTGCCTCGCGACATCGGGTCGGTGCGGCCCTTCTCCAAGCCCCTGGCGACCGCCTGGAGGACGGCAGGATCTTCTCTGACCGACAAGAACGAGCGCCCGAAATGACCGGATTTTTCCGGATCTCCAGGAGGTAGATGTCACGATGGCCACGGCCTGCAAATACGGGTCCCACCGGGTGGTGGAACCCGCGGGCGTTCTCCCCCAGCCCGCCACCAAGCTCAACAACGACTTCTCGGTGGTCTACGACAACGAAATCCTCGTCGACGTGATCGCCCTGAACATCGACTCGGCCAGCTTCACCCAGATCGAGACGGAGGCCGGCCACGACGTCGAGAAGATCCAGGCCCGGATCCTGGAGATCGTGGGCCAGCGCGGCAAGATGCAGAACCCGGTGACGGGTTCTGGAGGCATGTTCATCGGCAAGATCGCCAAGGTGGGCAGCGCCCTGCAGGACCGCGGCCTCAAGCCCGGCGACCGGATCGCCTCCCTGGTCTCGCTCTCGCTGACGCCCCTGCGCATCGACCGGATCCTGGCGGTCCACCCCGATCTCGACCGCGTCGACATCGAGGGGCAGGCCATCCTCTTCGAGTCCGGGGTCTATGCCCGCCTTCCCGAGGACATGGACGAGAAGCTGGCCCTGGCCGCCCTGGACGTGGCCGGCGCCCCGGCGCAGGCGGCCCGCATGGTCAAGCCCGGCGACTCGGTGCTGATCCTGGGAGCCAACGGCAAGTCCGGGATGCTGGTGGCCTACGAGGCGATGAAGCGCGTGGGCCCCACCGGCCGCGTGGTCGGCAACGTCCGCAAGGAGGCCGACGCGAAGATGCTGCTGGAGATGGGTCTGGTCCACGAGGCCACCCGCTCGGACGCCACCAACGTGCTGGACTTCCTGGGCAAGGTCCTGGAAGCCAACCACGGTCGGGAATACGACGTCGTGATCAACTGCGTCAACGTGCCCAACACCGAGATGGCCAGCATCCTTCCCGCCCGCGAGGGCGGCCTGGTCTACTTCTTCTCGATGGCCACCAGCTTCACCAAGGCGGCCCTGGGAGCCGAAGGCGTCGGCAAGGACGTCACCATGATCGTGGGCAACGGCTACGCCAGGGACCACGCCGAGATCACCCTCTGGGAGCTGCGCGAGAACCCGCGGCTCCGCAAGTTCTTCGAGGAGCGCTATGTCTGAACAGACTTCCACCCAGATGCCCCGGCTGAACCTGACCCGGTCCATGGCCATGTACGAGGAGGCCAAGAGGCTGACTCCCGGCGGGATGATGGGCATCCGCCGTCCCTACAACTTCGTGGTCGGCGAGTACCCGATCTTCATCGAACGTGGCCACGGCGGCCACATCGTGGACGTCGACGGCAACGACTACATCGACATGCTGTGCGCCTACGGGCCGATCATCCTGGGCTATGACGAGCCCGAGATCAACGACGCCGTCAAGGCCCAGATGGACAAGGGTTTCTGCTTCTCGCTGGTGCAGCCGATCCAGAACCAGTTGCAGGAGCGCCTGACCCGGCTGATCCCCTCGGCCGAGATGGTGATCCTGGTCAAGACCGGCTCGGATGCCACCTCGGTGGCCGTCCGCATCGCCCGCGGCGCCACCGACCGCGACCTGATCCTGCGCTGCGGCTACCACGGCTGGCACGACTGGGCCGTCGAGAACCACGGCGGAGTGCCCCAGGCCTTCCAGGACCTGACCGAGGAGTTTGCCTACGGCGACCTGGCCGACCTGGAGGCCAGGCTGGAGTGCAACAAGGACCGCGTCGCCGGCATCATCATCACCCCCGTCGGCCACCCGCTGGCGGCGCCGGTCATGGCCCCTCCAGCGGGCTACCTGGAAGGCGTGCGGGCGCTGGCCGACCGCTACGGCGCGGTCCTGATCTTCGACGAGATCCGCACGGGCTTCCGGGTGTCGATGGGCGGGGCCCAGCAGCGCTATGGCGTGACTCCGGACCTGTCCACCTTCGGCAAGGCCATGGCCAACGGCTACCCGATCAGCGCCGTGGTGGGCAAGGAGAAGTACATGAAGGTCTGCGAGAGCAAGGTCTTCATCTCCAGCACCTTCTTCCCCAACTCCCTGGAGATGGTCGCGGCCATGAAGTGCCTGGACATCCTGGAGAGGGAGAAGACCCTGGACACGATCTGGGAGCGGGGCACCCGCTTCCTGGAGGAGCTGGAGCGCCTGGTGGCGGACTCGGGTGTGCCGGTCACCGTCTCGGGGATCCCCCCGATGCCCTTCCTCACCTTTGACCGGGTGGACTCCCACTACAAGGCCCGCCGCGAGCGCTTCTATACCGAGACCATCCGCCGCGGGCTCTTCATCCAGCCCTTCCACCACTGGTACATCTGTGCCGGCCACACCGAGGCGGACCTGACCCGCGCCCTGCAGATCATCCGCGAAGCCCTGGCCATCGTGGCCGCCGCCTTCCCGACGGCCTGAGCCGACGCGACGACCGACCCTTGCCGCTCACACCCCAGAGCGGCCGACCCTGCGGAGGGGAACGGCTCGACGAGGGCCGTTCCCCCTTCCGTCCTGGAGGCACCCATGAGAAAGGTCATGATCACCTGCGCGGTCACCGGAGCCGAGACGACCCGCGAGCAGAACCCCGCGCTGCCGATCACCCCGGAGGAGATCGCCCAGAGCGCTTACGAGGCCTGGGAGGCTGGCGCCTCGATCGTGCACCTCCACGTGCGCGATGAGGCCGGGCAACCTACGCAGGACCTGGCGGTCTTCCGTCAGGCCATCGAGCTGATCCGGCGCAAGTGCGACCTGGTGATCGAGACCACCACGGGCGGCGCCGTGGGGATGACCCCGGCCGAACGCCTGCAGCCGGTCACCCTGAAGCCCGAGATGGCCAGCCTGGACTGCGGCACGGTGAACTTCGGCGACGAGTACATCGTCAACACCCTGCCGATCATGCGCGAGTTCGCCCAGGCCATGCGCGACCACGGCGTGCGCCCCACCCTGGAGTGCTTCGACCTGTCGCACATCTACGCCAGCCACGTGCTGATCAAGGAAGGCCTGCTGGATGGCCCGCTCCACTATGGTCTGGTGATGAACGTCCCCGGCGGCGTCAAGTACGAGGTGGACGTGCTGGATCTCTTCCTGCGCAAGCTGCCCGCCGGCGCCAACTGGACGGTCATGGGCATCGGCCGGGCCAGCCTGCCGGCGGTCTTCGGGGCCCTGGGCATGGGCGGACACGTCCGCGTCGGCTTCGAGGACAACGTCTACTACTCCAAGGGCGTCCTGGCGAAGTCCAACGCCGAGCTGGTGGAGCGCTGCAAGCGCCTGGTCCTGGAGGCCGGCTTCGAGGTGGCCCGTCCCGACGATGTCCGGCAGATGCTGAAGCTGCGGAAGAACGGCTGAGACGCCTTGGAGCAGGTCCTGCGGGGCGTGGCGGGAGCGGTCACGGCCATCACCGGCTTTGAGAAGGGCTCTGGGAAGACGGCCTTCCTGAGCCTGGCACTCCCCCACGCCCGGCAGGCAGGCCCGGTGGCCTTGTTCACCATCGGGTCGGACGGAGCCTCAGGCCCGGCGAAGCGCAGCCGCTCGGCCGGAATCCGGGTGGAACCCGGCGACGTCGTCCTGACCACCGAACCCCTGGCCCGCGCCTCCGAGTCCCGCTTCGAGATCCTGCACACCGTGCCCGGGCGCGTCGCCCTGGGCCGCCTGGTGCTGGGCCGGGCCCGGAGGCAGGGATGCGTCACCCTGGTGGGCGCCGAACACTTCAGCGCGCTGTCCCAGGCCATGACCCTGATCCGGGCTGAAGGCTGGGCAGCCTCGGCCCTGATCGACGGGGCCGTGGCCCGGATGACCCAGATTGCCGCCCTTCCCGGATGGGCCCCGCCCGGGCCGGAGTCCACCCGGTCCGCAGGCAGGCTCCAGTTCGCCTTCGCGGTGCGCGCCGACCGCGGCAACCTGGCCCGGGTGGCCGCGCGCATCCGCCTCCTGGACCGACTGGCCGACCTGCCCCTGGACGACGGCCGCGATCCGGAGGTGCTGCGGCTGGAAGGCCCCCTGACGTCTGAAGGGCTGCGGGCCCTGCCCCAGGGGGCCACGGCCTTCTCGCTGGAGGACTTCACCAAGGTCTTCGTCGAGCCCCCCGAGTTCCTCCGGGCGCTGGAGGCGCGGCGCGTGCTGGTCCGGCGCACCTTCCACCTGCTCTGCTTCGCGGTGATCCTGCGCGACCTGAGCCGGCAGGCCTTCCTGGAGGCCCTGGGACCCCACGGGGCCCCGCGGATCCTGTTCAACCCCTACGAGGCGGCCTGATGCGGGAATTCTTCACCTACGCAGAGTTCGACGACTTCTGGCAGAAGTTCAGGCCCCTGACCCCCTTTGGCCGGGAGGTCCACGCCCGCCGACCAGTGCAGACCCGGGCCGACGAGCTGGAGGCCCTGTGGGACCAGACCCAGGTGGCCCTGGACCTGCTGGACGGGTGCGACGAGTTCCAGGCCAGCCGCCTGAGCCACCATCTCAAGCGGCTTCCCCGCATCCCCCGTGAAGAGAGGGCCCTGTACGACGAGGTCGAGCTCTTCCAGGTCAAGAAGTTCCTGCACAACTACCGGGCCCTGGTGCAGAGGCTCCCCGAGTCCGTGCAACGGTTCTTCGGACTGGAGTGGCCCTGCCAGGACCTGCTGGAGCGCCTGGGGGTCGGTCGGCAGAGCCCCGAGACCTTCTACGTCTCGGACGAGTATTCCGACGAGCTGGCCGGGATCCGTGCCGAGATCCGGCGCGCGGACGAGACCCTGGCCCGGGTCCGGGCCCGACGGGCCGCGGAGATCGAAGAGGCATGGAACCTGGGCTTCGGCACCCGGGAATTCCTGGTGGTGCCCCGAGAACGCCTGAGGTCCCCTGGGGATTCGCCCGAGGCCGGACTGGCCCGGATGGAGCGATGGCTGCTGGTCGAGGCCTATGACCAGGCCCACGTCCTGGTACGGCCCCGCGCCAGCGCCGAGGAATTGCGCCTGGAGGAGGAACGCTCGGGACTGCAAGCGCGCGAACGGGCGGCCGAGGACCGGGTCCTGGAAGACCTCTCGTCCCGGGTTCGAGCCGAGCTTCCCCACCTGGAGGCCTGTCGCAGGGCGGTGCAGGCCTTTGACCTGGCCCTGGCCCGAGCCCGTCTGAGCCGGGAGCAGGCCCTGACCCGCCCTCGGTTGACCCTGGAGGGACCGATCCACATCCAGGGCGGCCGCTTCGTGCCCTGCGAAGAGACCTGCCGGCGACTGGGGACGACCTATCGCCCCCTGGAGGCCACCTTCGACACCAGCGCCACGGTGGTCTTCGGGTCGAACATGGGGGGCAAGACGGTGGTCCTCAAGACCCTGGCCTTCCTGCAGGCATGTGCGCAGACCGGACTCTTCGTCCCGGCCGGACGCTTCGTCACCCGCGTCTTCCACAGCTTCCACTACGTCGGCGAGGGGGCCGAGCGCGGTCCCAGCCAGGGCCTGTCCGGCTTTGGTTTCGAGGTCCGTCAGTTCAATCGGGTCTGGCGGGACCTGGACCAGCCGACCCTGGCGCTCTTCGACGAATTCGCCCGGACCACCCATTCCCAGGAGGCCGAAGCCCTGATCTCGGCGATCCTCGAAGCCCTGGCCGGAAATCCCCGGGCGGTGGCGCTCTTCTCCACCCACTTCCGGGGGGTGCGACGCCTTCCAGGAGTTCGCTACCTGAGGATGAAGGGGCTGGACAGGAAAGGGCTGGACTTCGGCCAGGCCAAGGCGGAAGGCCCGGACTCCGGCCAGGCCACGGGGACCGATCTGGACCAGCGAATCCGGCTGATCGACAACCACATGGAGTACCTCCTCGTCCCCGACGAGGGGATCCCCAGGAACTCCGACGCCCTGGCCGTGGCGACTCTCCTGGGGATGGACCCGGCCCTGGCCGGCCGGGCCGAACGCTTCTTCCTGGAAGGAAACGAGACGACATCATGACTGCACCCGTGGAATCCAAGCTGGGCCTGCCCCAGGACCGAATCGACCAGGCCCGCGAGCTGGCCGAGCGCATCGCGCGCCCGGTGAACCAGTTCATCGAGAGACACACCACCGTCAGCGTGGAGCGGGCCACCCTGCGCCTGGCAGGCGCAGACGGCGCCAACGCCGAGGGGGTCCCCGTGCCCAACCTGGTGGTGGACCAGGTGCGCGACCGGCTGGAAGACGGAGCGCTTCTGCCCTACGTCAACGCCCTGCTGCGCACCGGGGACACCATCGAAGGCCTCAACCAGAGAATCGCCCAGGGCTTCCGGGTGGACGAGCTCCCGCTGGGCGACCGGGGCGCCCTGGAGCGCAAGGCCGAGGAACTGGTCGAGTCCTTCGCCACCCACGTCAAGGCCCGACGCGCCTGGCGGGCCGCCTGCAAGGAACGCTATGCCGGCAAGAACCACTCGCCCCTGCTGTACGTGATCGTGGCCACCGGCAACATCCACGAAGACGTCAAGCAGGCCCGCGCGGCGGTGTACCAGGGAGCCGACGTGGTGGCGGTGATCCGCACCACGGCCCAGAGCCTGCTGGACTATGTTCCCTATGGGGCCACCACCGAAGGCTTCGGCGGCACCTACGCCACCCAGGAGAACTTCCGCATCATGCGGGCGGCCCTGGACGAAGAGATGGAGCGCCACGAGCGCTACATCCACCTGACCAACTACGCCTCGGGCCTGTGCATGCCGGAGATCTCGGCCATGGGGGCGATCGAGCGCCTGGACATGATGCTCAACGACTCGATCTACGGCATCCTCTTCCGCGACATCAACATGTACCGGACCTTCGTCGACCAGAAGTTCAGCCGGATGATCAACTCCTTCGGCGGGATCATCATCAACACCGGCGAGGACAACTACCTGACCACCTCGGATGCGGTCGAGAAGGCCCACACGGTCCTGGCCAGCCAGTTCCTGAACGAACGCTTCGCCCGGGACGCCGGGTTGCCCCCGCGCCTGATGGGCCTGGGGCACGCCTTCGAGATGGACCCCTCGATCCCCAACGGCTTCCTCTGGGAGCTGGCCCAGGCTCGGATGGCCCGGGAGATCTTCCCCGAGCACCCCCTGAAGTACATGCCCCCGACCAAGCACATGACGGGCAACATCTTCATGGGGCACGTCCAGAACGCCATGTTCAACTTCGCTTCGATGGCGACCGAGCAGGGCATCCACCTGCTGGGGATGCTGACCGAGGCCATCCACACCCCCTTCATGATGGACCGGGCCTTGTCCCTGGAGAACGCCCGCTACGTCATGAACAGCATGAAGGACTTCGCCTCGGAGATCGAGTTCAAGAAGGATGGCATCATCGTCAGCCGGGCCCGCGAGGTGCTGGACAAGACCGTCGACTTCCTGGAGGTCCTGGAACGCATCGGGATGATGGAAGCCCTGGAGCAGGGCCTATTCGCCGAGGTCAAGCGCCCCCAGGACATGGGCAAGGGCCTGGAGGGCATCCAGGAGAAGGGCCCCAACTACTACAACCCCTTCGAGACCTGGCTGGCCAACGAGCTGGGCCTGACCGCCAACTAGGAGGAAACCTGATGATTGCCAGACCCTACGGAGATACCCTGGACGACGGGGCGGTCCAGTTCTCGTTCACCCTTCCCGTTCCTGAAGGCCCCCTTGGCCGCGAGGCCGCGCGTCACCTGGTCGAGAAGTGGGGATTCGACCAGGTGGACGTGGTCCACTCGCACGCCCTGGCAGAGGACTTCTCGTTCTACGTGGCCTATGGCCGGACGGCCACGGGCATCGATCTGTCCACCATCCAGGTCGAGGAGGCCACCGGCCCCAGCGTCTACACCATGGACGAAGCCAACGAGATCGTGCGGACCCGGCTGGGACGAAAGGTCGTGGTGGTGGGCGCCTGCACGGGCTTTGACGCCCACACGGTGGGCATCGACGCCATCATGAACATGAAGGGGTACGACCACCACTTCGGCCTGGAGCGCTACCCGGAATTCGAGGCCTACAACCTGGGCGCCCAGGTCCCCAACGAGAAGCTGATCGACTTCGCGGTGAAGGTGAAGGCGGACGCCATCCTGATCTCGCAGGTGGTCACCCAGAAGGACGTCCACATCCAGAACCTGACCCAGTTCATCGAGATGCTGCAGGCCCGGGGCCTGCGCGAGCAGTTCATCGTCCTGGTGGGCGGCAGCCGCATCGGCAACAAGCTGGCCGTCGAGCTGGGCTTCGACGGAGGCTTCGGCAAGGGAACCTTCGCCGACCACGTGGCGACCTTCATCGTGGACCGGCTGCTGGAACGCGAGGCCTGAGGCCGATCCTGCGGGAGAGGGGGGGGGCTGTCGCAGGCCGCGCGACTCGTCGCGCAGAGCCCCTGGGAACCCGGCCGGGCCCCTGGAGCCCGATCGCCTGGCGTCAGGGAAGCCCGGTCGCGACCCGGGGCGGCTTCAGGCGACCCGGGTCCCGGGCGGGGGCAGGAGCGGTCCGCACCGGTACTCCGGAACAGCCTCGCAGACCGGATCCTCACCGGGGGGCGACTCGGCCTCCACCGCCTCCCCGGCCAGCGCCTCTCCGTCGACCAGGCGCTCATCGCACCAGACCCGCCAGGGTTCACCCTCCTGCAGGCCGATCTCCCAGATGCGGGTGCTCGGGTCCTCCCCCTCCACCCGCATGGTGCCACCGTGCAGGTGGCGCAGGTGATGGCTCGAGCACACCACCGCCAGGTTCTCGAGCTCGTCCGACCCGCCCTGGGAGCGCCGCTGGATGTGGTGGACATGCAGGTTGGTCCGACAGGCGCACCCGGGAACCTCGCAGCGGTAGCCGGCCCGCTCCAGGGCCTGCCGGCGCACCCGACCCTGCCTTGAGTCTTCGGAACCCGCCTGGCGCAGGAAGACCAGGCACAGGACATACAGGCACTCCTCGGGGGTCAGGGGCTCCTCGGCGTCCCCTCGCAGCGTGGCTTCGGCAGCCAGCAGCAACCGGTCGAGGGATTCCGGCAGGACCAGGCGCAGGCGGATGGTGGAAGGCGGCTGGCTGGCCTCAGGGCCTGCGGGAGCGGACCGACTGGAAGCGCCCGGTAGGCGGGCCTTCATCCCAAGGGCGTCACCACCCTCACAGGTCGCCGCCAGGGGCCTCGATCCGGGGTCCGGCTCTTCAGTCGGGGTCGCCGCACCGGAGGTGGGGCCGGGCACGGCCGCCGGCGCTGCGGATGTCTGGACTGTTTCGGGCGCGGACCGCTTGGATTCGGCCTGATCAAACGCCTGGGCCAGATCCTCGAAGGTCGCCTCGAAGCCCTGCAGGCCGGCCTGCCGACGGAAATCGTCCAGGGTCTCCTCCTCCCTCGGGGCCGAACCCCTTCGATGCGTCCATGTCGCCGGGAAGCGACTGGCCAGGACCAGGGCGGCCTCCACCGCGTCCTCCAGGCGGCGGCAGGTGTGCTCTTCGGCATAGGCCGCCCAACTCTCGACATCGGCCCGCCGGGGCAACCGCAGCAGCAGGTCCACCTTGGCAGGCGCCAGTCGGCCTTCGGACAGGGCCTGGCGCAGCAAGCCGTGCTTCTCCAGGCGTTGGTCCCGGGCGGTGGCCTGGAAGGCGGTGCTGGGCGCAATCCCCCGGCTTGTGAGCCAGGCACGGTAGGAGCGCCTGCCCGCCTCGCGGTACAGCCGACCCTCCTGTACCCGACGCAGGATCCGGCCGTGCTGCAGCTCCAGACGCACTCGCGAGACCAGCAGCCTGCGGGCCAGGAAGGTCAGCTTGCGCGGGCTGCGGGGAAGTGCCTCGCGCAGCAGGCCATGGAGTTCGGGGGGCGGAAGGGCTTCTTCACCTCCAGGTTCGGGCTTCGCCAGGCATGAACCGGCTTCCGTGCCACCCGGGTCGGACGCCTCGCCGCTCGGCCGGGCGCCCTCGCCGGCGGCTTGGGGCGCCTCGCCGACCGATCCAGCCTGGTCCCCGCCCGCGTCAGGGGACACCGCCGGCGGCGTGATCGGCCAGCGCGGATCACGCTGGAAGGAAGGCAGAGGCAGGCCGGCGTCCTCACTGCCCGCGGCCAGCGCTGCGGCAGACACCGTGACGTTCCACCGAGGGTCGCACTGGAGGGGAAGCGCAATCGGGGCGGCGACCTCGCTGTCCAGGTCCGAGGCCGCGGCAGGCACCGTGGTGCCCCAGCGAGGATCCCGCTGGAAGGGAGAAGGGACGTCCAGCGGCCGGGCCGCCGCGAACTCGGCCAGGATCTGCTCCAGGACGTTGGCCGGGCCCAGGTCCCGGCCCTCGCGGCGCCGGGCCAGCTCGACCGCGGCCAGCCAGGTGGCGTAGGGCTCGGCCTCCAGGTCGAAGGTCCGAACCCGGGATGTCTCCTTGTCTTCAGAAGCCGAGGACGAGCGCAGGGGCTTGCAGGCCCGGCGCAATTCCTGCACCGACATGGCAGCGGCCCGAGCCACCCAGGCCGCATCCTCCTGGGAATCCAGGCGCAGCAGTTCCAAGGCGTGCGTCCGGGGAAGCCTGCCCTCCAGGAAGGCCTGCCGCAGGATCGGCCGTTTCCCGAGCCCCTCCGCCAGGTGCACCGCATCCCAGGCCGCAGTCGCCGAGATTCCCAGTTCCTCGCGACAGAAGACCGCCGGCGTGACGTAACCCAGGTGCTTGTGCCCTCCCCGGACCAGAGGCGCGAGCACCTGCCCCAGGCGCACCTCGAGCAGGGGACCAAAACGCTCCAGTTCGACCAGGGCCTCCTCCATCAGGGCAGCCTGTCGGCCCCGCGATGGCCGCATTCCTTGAGGGTGGTCCTCCAGGAGGTCGAGGACCTCCGGACACAGGCTGGGATTGACCGGGAACGCCGGGATCTCCATACCTCATTCTACCGCGGAAGGCCTGGCCAGGTCCAATTTGCCGATCGCGCAATCGCCTGCGCCCCAGGGCTTTGCGCGATTCACAGGCGATGATTTGAGGCCCTTTCGTGGGCCTGGACGAGACAAATCTCGTCCAGGTCGCGAGGCGGCATTGACAGGCCCTTCCAGGGGGCCTTGCCGCCCCGTTTCCGGCCGATCCCCTTCCAGGGCGACTCGCCCCCTCAGGAGGCTCCATCACAAAAATTAAACAATCTGCACATCCCCCAGCCTCGAACCCGCGCGCGCGTTTGAAACAAAGGAGCCCGTGGGAAGCCACTGAACGGGATCCCATCCCGCAGGGAGCTGGCAGGCCGGGGTTGAGGCGCGCCCCTGTCAAGAGGCCATGGACAAGACCCGGAAGAACTCGGCGGGGATCGTGTGCTTGAGAAGCCAGGTGATAGCCATGGGCCGCTCGCCCTGGTGGGACTCATAGGTCGCCGGCCCCAGGAAGAGATAGGGGCTGGTCAGGCCCCGATCGTCCTTGCGGTGCTCGCGCACGAAGAGAAGGGCGTGGGTGCCGCCCGGGCGATGGGTTTGGTAACGCCGGCCATCCACAGAGTCTTCCCGCGTCCTGCTCTGAGACTCCCAATGGAAGAGATGCGGGGACAGGGCGAAGTCGCGATAGAGGGTGCTCGGGCTGTAGTCCCGCTCATTCTTCTGGACTGTGATGAAGAAGAGGTCACAGCCACTGGGCTTGTGGAAGTGAACCCCCTCGCGTAGGCGATGCGGACGGTCCAGGGTGAGGACGCCGAAGGCTGCCAGGATCTCGTCCAGCGAGTAGTGGCAATGCACCGCCAGCGGAACCTCAGGATGCTCGGGGAGGGAGTGGCTTCTGCGGTGAATCCGGTTCAGAAGCACGGTCAACAACTCGCGGAGTTCCTGCCGAACCGCCGGCAGTTCGGCGATGGTCTGAAAGACAGAGGCAGCTTCAGCCCCTTGGCACAAACTGAAGCGGAGCATCTCAGCCCAACGGCCCGGGGGGAGCAATCCGGTGTTGACAAACTCCTGATAGGCACGAATCTGCTCGACACAATCCAGGTGAATCATCCGAGCCACGGCCTTCAAGAGCGAGCGTTCCTCCGACGTCTCCGGCCCTGACGGCTCGAAGCCTACCTCGCGCCGCAGGGAAACCCAACCAGGAACGCTTCCCCGATAGAGTTCCTCCAACTCGATCCCGGATCGGTCCAGAAACTCTTGAAGCGTGGTTCCTGGTCCGACCGCGCGGAGTTCTTGGCGAAGAAAGGAACGACTGGCGCCAAGATTGCGCTTCAGATTCTCCAGAACGACCTTCGTGGCGACCCGGTCGAGACGCATCGCGCATCCTGATGGGAGGTGAGGGAAACCCTCGGCCACCTGCCAGGCCAATTCGCGCCGGGTTCCCCCCAGAAGCGAGCGATAGACTTGGTCGAAGCGGAATTCTTTGCGCGCCAGACCGATGAAGTCCAGAACCGTCAAACAGGTCTTGCCCTC